>JAFUUL010000111.1 GCA_017483805.1 Prevotella sp. | reverse complement strand
GTCAGCATCGGGCCCCTCCGCCACCATTCCCGATGCGTCAGCATCGGGCCCCTCCGCCACCATTCCCGATGCGTCAGCATCGGGCCCCTCCGCCTCCATCTTCATCTGAAGTCACGAGCAAGGGCCCTACAAACGGCCCATCTGTTTCCGTTAAGCATATTGCGACTGCAAAATTACACATTATTATTAATCTGCACATGCTTTTCTGCAAGAAAACGCTAAATCTTAACCGTTTTTTAGACGAAACACACATTCTTTTATCCCAAACCCATATAAAGCATTTCCATC
Source organism: Prevotella sp. (assembly GCA_017483805.1). Lineage (GTDB taxonomy): Bacteria > Bacteroidota > Bacteroidia > Bacteroidales > Bacteroidaceae > Prevotella. The sequence goes on along the minus strand of JAFUUL010000111.1, from coordinate 17,137 downwards.
ACACCAGTAGAACAAATACTTTACTGTTTACAGAGAAACCTGCCGCAAAAACCACATCCAGACCTTAAGCCGCCCAACCCCAGGCCCCGAGTTGCCCACCCTCAGACTATGAGCCCTCCAACCTCAGACCTTGAACCCTCCAACCTCAGACCTTGAACCCTCCAACCTCAAACCTTAAACCCTCCAACCTCAGACATCCCTCCTTAACAGCCAATTAAGCCCTATTCAGCCACTATCTCTCTCGCACCTACAGTCTGCCTCTACCGCCGCCTCTAAACTTCACACCCCAGACTGCAGCCCCCAGGCAGCCCCCATCGTTTCTTCCTTAACGCCCTCCCAGTCCCTTCCACCACCTTTCCCAGTCCTTCCCAAACACCCTCCCTGTCCCTTCCAGCCACCCCTTCCAGTCCTTCCCAAACACCCTCCCAGTCCCTTCCAATCACCCCTCTAAAAGCAAACCGCATCATTTTTTCATAAAAAAATTTGGCCATATTACAAATAATTATTACCTTTGCACCCGCTAAGAGCATCGGACTTGTAGCTCAGTTGGTTAGAGCAACAGACTCATAATCTGGAGGTCCCTGGTTCAAGCCCAGGCTGGTCCACAAGGGGTGTTAAGGAGTTACGAGGATACGGTGGCTCCTTAAATTTTTTGTTGGTGCAATGCAAAAGAAACTGATTTGGATACTCGCTGCCCTGTTCTTCTGCGGACAGGCGATGGCACAAAACGACCTGCCTTCTCTTGTCAAGAAGGCGAAAAACTTGATCGACTCGATGTCGGTCAAGGGGGTGGACCGTTGCTACATCGACGCACCCGAGAAACCTTGGCGAATCATCGTACGCGGCAACGTCAACCAGAGTATCCTGAACATGAGAACGGTGGGCACGATGTCCGGCGTGGACTATAGCGCTAAGCCACACCTGAAAACGGAACCCTCACGCTATATCGGCGTGTGGGCAGGCTATAGAGGTTGTGGGCTGGGCTACACAAAGAATGTGGGTGGCGACAAGGGCAGTTACTTCACCGTCAGTGCCACTGGCAAGTTCTATAGCGCCAACCTGCGCATCCATTCGTTCGAGAACAATTCGCCTCACTTCGATCTGAACAGCGACCTCATTCCCGAGGAAGATAAGGATAAGTGGGGCAAGGTGCACCTCACCAATCCCATCAAGGTGCACGCGGTCATAGCCGATGCCTTCTATCTGTTCAACGGCAAGCGCTTCTCCTATGCCGCCGCCTATTCCCAATCGAAGATACAGAAGCGCTCGGCAGGCTCGCTCATGGCTGGTGCGATGTACTATCAGGGCTCCATCGACTATGCCTCCCATTCAAACGGCGACCTGATATATGCCATGCAGGGACTTGGCAAGGTGAAGTTGTGGCAGGGCAGCGTGGGCCTCGGCTATGCCTACAACTGGGTGCCGACCCGCGGGCTGCTGGTCAACGCGACGGCTATGCCCATGCTTACTCTGGTCAACAGAATCAAGGCATACGGCTATGCCACCAATGTCGAGCAGTTGATGGAAGACCCCATCTTCTGGGACCCCAATACGAGCGACGAAGAGTGGGACGAATGGTTCTACAACAACGTGCACATCACGCCCATGGGCGACAGGACGTTCAACAGCGGCATGACGCTCAACTTCGATGCCCGTCTGTCCGTGACCTACAACTTCGGTCGTTACTTCGTGGGGGCCTACGGTCAGTTCAACAATATGCGCTACCGCCACAACAGCAGCCACGGCTATCTGAACGACTGGTTCATCAACACCTCTGTCGGTGTACGACTCTAAATCAGGGGCAGCACCTGCCTCAGTCCGACGTGCGGAGCCGGACGCGATAGAGGGTGCCGGAGGTGGAGTGCTTGCTCTCGAACTTGTACTCCGGACGGTTCAGGTAGTTGCCTATCTTCTGGAACGAGGTGGCGTCGTCCTGATAGCCGCGGAAGTGCTTTTTCAGCAGGGCCGACAGTTCCTTCAGGCTCATCCACTGGCCCGCCTCGTCGCTGCGGGGCTTCTGCACCACGCTCATCAGCATCTCACCCAGACCGTTCAGCCGCTGGTAGCGCAGGTTGTGCTCCATCAGCGCGCGCTCCTCGTCCTTCGTCAGCCAGTAGCGCTCGCCCTTGCGAATCTCGCTGAGCAGTTGGGCGTAGAGTTGACCGTGCTCGACGGGCGTCTCGAAGTCGATGTCGCCGTCGATGCTCACGCAGACGAAGCGGCGGCTGCCGCTGGGGTCGGTCAGCGGCGTCTGGTCGTTGGTGGTGCCGATGAACGAGGCGTAGCGGCGGTTGACGGTGTAGGCCTTGCCGTAGGGCGGACGGTACTTCAGGTCGGCCGTCGAGACGAGATACTTCAGCACGATCTGCTGACGCTGGGTGATCTTGTCGAACTCGTCGAGGTTGATCAGGGCGAACGACGTCAGTCCGAGGTTCAGGTCCTGCTCGTTCTTGAACGAGATGCGGTCGTTGTAGTAGTCCAGCAGGTCGCGCGGCAGCAGGATGCGGCAGAACGATGATTTGCCGCAGCCCTGGCGGCCAATTAAAAGAGGTACGAGCGCGTTGCCCGTGAGTTGACCCTTGCCCAGCCACATGGCCACCATCGACCGCATCCAGATGTGGAACAGGTGGGTCCAGTCCGTCCAGTCGGTGGGCACGCGGCGTGCCAGCGGCTCTACGCGGTCTTTCTTGTCCCATTGGGGCAGGTGCTCCAGATAGTCGTTCAGCGGGTCGAAGTGCTCTATGTCGTCAGAGTTCACGTAGCGCCTGATGTCCTTGTCCCAGCAGCGTATGCCCTGCTCCAGGGCCCTCATGGTGATGGAGTTGCGGGCCTCCTCGGTCAGGTCTTGGAACGAGAAGCCCAGTCCTGTCCTCATGCGGTATTCGGCCACGCCGCGCATCACGTTCTTGCGCAGTTCGTAGTTGGCGTTCAGGAAGATGTTGATCTTCATCGTCAGCAGCGTCTCCGGCGGTATGTTCTTCGTGCGCCTAATGCCCTTCCGCTCCATGTATTTCCTGACGTGCTCCTCGCGGTAGGCGTTCTCGAAGACCTTCTTCACCAGGTCGGGCGTGCGCCAGAAGGCCGAGTGCATCAGGGTCTGGCGCATGGCCGGCGCCATCGTCAGCCCCGTCTCCATGCAGTAGCGGGCCAGCAGGGTCAGCGTGGCGTGGCGGCGCTCGTCGTCGTCGACGATGTCCTCCGTCTCGTCGAAGGCCTTCGTCAGGTTGAACTCGAAGAGTGTCTGCATGCTGTGGTAGTGGTCGTAGTCGGTCTGTTCCATCGTCGACGGCTGGCGGTTCAGCGCGAGGGTGGTGTTCTCCACCTTGGCATAGACGGGCGTGGCCAGCGGGTTGTAGACCAGTGCCGGGTCGGCGCTCATGTAGCAGATGCGCTTCGGCAGCGGCTCCAGTTTCTCGATGGTCACGCCCAACTGACCGTTGTAGATCATGCGAGCCCGCTCGTAGAGGTTCTCGTGGAACAGCGCGATGTCTTCCTCCCTCTGGGGCAGGGCAGGGGCTGAGGCTTCGGTCACGCCCGACGGGGGGAACAGTTCGCCGCGACAGACGATCTTCACCGACGTGCCGTCGCTGCCGATGAAGGCCATCAGCGTCTGGGGCATCTCTGCGGCACCCTGGCGCACGGCGGCGGCCTCGTCGTAGCCCGTCAGGTTGTTCACCTCGAGCAGCACCAGCCCCGTGTAGCCGCGCGTCACCCTGCTGCCCTTGCGGTTCTCCTGCTCCAGGGCGAAGCAGATGCGCGGCAGTCCCTTCGGCCAGTCCACGAAGCCCTCCAGCGTGCCGTCGCTGTTGCGGTAGCCACCGCTCATCAGTGGCAGGTCTCGGCGGAAGGTATCCACCTGCTCCTTGTATTCGCCGTTGCGTATCATGGCGGCCACCTCTTCCTGCTCCATGAGGCGCAGCGTCTCTTTGTTCCTGTTTTTCTTGATCAGCGTAATTCGTGTTGTCATAGTCGTAAATGCTTGTTTTTTTCGTTAGCGACTACAAAGATACGAATAACTTTCTGAACGCGCAAATTTTCTTTCGAAAAAAATCGCAAAAAGTGGCTCGAGCCGTCATATTTGCACTTAACCTTCTGTGTCACAGGCGTTTGACCTATGACACCTCACCCCTCGAGCCGTCATAGAGGTGTCATAGTGCCGTCATTTTTAGGCTAAAAATGACATTTATGTAGCCGTATCTTCTGCGTGTCCGAATAATAGTTCCCACTTGTTCCAACTGAGGGAACTGTCAGTTCCCCTTGGGGAAACTACCAGTTCCCCCTGTGGAAACTGATAGTTCCCTCCATAGTTACAATTGCGGAACCGCTTCGTTTTCAGATGTTTATGGCATAAAAACGGCTAAAATGCGTATAAAATGTGTGACAAGCGCCATGAAAATGACACCTATATGACGGCTCGAGGGGTGAGGTGTCATAGGTTAAACCATTGGAAACCAATATGATAACTATAAATATGACGGCTCGAGCCACTTTTTATGAAATTTTTCCAAATGTGTTTTTAGACGTCGACATTGCGATATGAGATGAATGAAAAACTGATGCGCTACTGCGCGCCGAGGCGCAGTCGTCTTGTCTTCTAAGTGGTCTGGGTGGTGCATTTGTGTCCTTTATACTTTCCAAGTCGAAATAGAGCAGACGGATGTCGGCTCCTCATTAAAAATAAAACTTATGGTGTATGTGCATTAAGCCTATTTAACAAACTTGGACTGTACGAATCAACGTCTATTGCGTAATAAAAAGTAAAAAACAACAATACATACTCAGATGATTAATGCAAGATTGTTTTCTTTGGGCTTGATGCTGCTGGGGGCAGCGTCTGGTTTCTCACACAATGCTGTGCGCAATTTAAATGACAGTCTATTCAGTGTAACATTACAGGTTCCTGGTATCACAACAGGAGCCGACGTAACGATTGAGGCAACAGGAAAAGGTTCGGACATACTTGCAGAGACAAAGGCCACAGATGGTGCCTTTACGCTCTATGGAGTAGTAGACCGTCCGACATACGTCCGCATTAAGATTAATGACAAGGCAGTCTATGGCGATGGAGAATATGCCAAAGACCGAGGTGTCGAGTTTTGCATAGAACCTGGACAAGGCATAACCATCAGTGCAGCCTGTTACGACAGCATACCGAGAAATTGGGAAATGAACGGGTCACCGCTACCCAAGGAGCCTAACGTAACCGTCAGCGGTGGACTGATGCAGCAGCACTTCTTGGAATATCGGCAAGCCACACGGGAGGCCGAACTGCGCTACTGGCTGGCTAACCGCGACTGGCGGGATGCAGAATATGGTTTCAATAATAAACCTGACCCACAGAGGGCAGCCCTGCTGAAACCTGCTGTTGAACAGGCTGAGCAGGAACTGGCCGCTACCGTCACCCGTTTCATCGAGTCGCATCCAGATTATAGCATCTCACTTCGATTACAACAGGAGCGTATGGAAGATCTCTTCAAATACGCTGACTTAGAACTGGACCATTTACTGTCGCTCTTCGCTCATAACGAGGACTCACTGCGTTACGAGCAGTTTCAGCAGCAAGTACAGCACCTGAGGCGATACACCAGCGGCACGCCCTATACTGACCTTGATGTCGTGACGCCGGAAGGTCGTCAGTGTCATTTGTCCGACTTCATTACATACGGCAAACCTGTATTTGTCGACTTCTGGGCTTCTTGGTGTGGCCCCTGCCGCAGTGCTATCCCAAAAGTAAAGGAGATGGCCCACAAATACGGCGACAAACTGACTATACTCAGTGTCTCTGTTGATCGCGATGAGAAGGCATGGCGTCGGGCAATGGATGAAGAGCAGATGTCTTGGCAACAGTTGCTGATTCCGCAGAGCGGGATGGCGGATCTGGCTGAGGGCTATCAGGTGAACAGCATTCCCTATCTGCTCGTCATCAATGCCGAGGGCAGGGTTGTCATGTCATCACACTCCCCGGAGGAAGTACACAGGGTGGTCGCTTCAATGTGCGAGTAGTAGCATGGTGATGAGAAACTGCATTTTGGCATTATCAGAAAACTGCTGCCGCAACAGGGCTATCATCTTTGCCTTTTTCTTCTTGAAGCCGCTCTCGCTGATTCCCATCCGCTGACCAGCCTCCAGGTTGGTCAGATGTTCTTCAAAACTTAGTTCGAAGACTTGGCGCAGGTCGCCGGGCAAACGGTCAATGGCATCGAACAGCAAGTCGAGTGTTTCCTGCTCAATAATAGCGGTCGCCGGGTCAGGCTCAGCATTCCCAGTTTGGCTATGGGAATAGTGCTGCTGGCTGTCGTACTTGCGGAGAATGCTGACTGCAGAATTGTGGATGCACTGGTAGAGAAACGATTTCAGGTAAGAGGGGGTACCAAATGTGCTGCGCCGCTGATAGGCCTGATAGATAGCATCCTGCACACAGTCTTCGGCCAGAAAGGCATAGTTGTCGCCCAGATTGCGGGCGGCAAATAGCAGGAGCGACGGATAGACGCGAGTGTAGAAATCGTCCAACCTGCCCGACTGAAAACTATGATATATGCTTGAAGTCAGTTCCATTTGCGCTGCAAAATTAACGAAATTCTTTCATTTTGCAACATTTTTCCGCAAAAAAACTTCCGATTTGCTGTCCGAAATACCCTACATTGCGTAATAGGGGATAACAAATGTTTGTGACAAAAATGATAGATGACATATCAAGATTGATCTATCGCTCATTAGTAGGAACGATGACCGACGATGAGCGGCAGCGGCTGGAAGCCTGGATGGCCGAAAGCGAGGAGAACCGGTTGGCTGTATCAAGGCTGACAGACAGGCAGTACCTGAAACGTGAGTATCTGCGCAAGCAGGCTGTAGACATCAGTAGACCGCTGGAAGATATGCAGCGACGGATAGAAGCGGTCAAGGAGCCTGTTAGGATTATACCTGTCGGATGGCGGCGCTATGCAGCAGCCGCTGTGGTCTTCCTGCTGATCGCAAGCATGGGTATATATTTATATAACAAGGTGGTGCAGGCCGCTGATTCTGTAGCCATAACATCTCAACAAGTCGATACAGAGATTACTCACGGCACTACCCAGGCCCTGCTGACTTTAGCCAATGGCCAGACGGTCAGCCTGGGAGCCAATCACGCTGTCAACGCCGACCTGATCTCACGAGTGGAGAACATAAAGGAGTACGCTGCGGACGAATCGAGAGATACGGAGGAAAACATCCTTACGACCCCTCGGGGCGGTGAGTTCAAGGTGGTGCTTGAAGACGGTACGGAAGTCTGGCTCAATGCTGAATCACAATTACGCTACCCTGACGAGTTTGAAGGTGCAGAGCGGCGGGTCGAGGTCAGCGGCGAGGCCTATTTCCGGGTAGCCAGGGACGAGCAGCGGCCCTTCTATGTGGAAACGGTGGGCCAACTAATTCGTGTCACAGGAACGGAGTTCAATGTCAGTTCATATTCCGACAATCAACAAGTGCTCACTACCCTCGTCAACGGCGGCATCACCACCCGCCTGCTTAACGGCAACGGCAGCGAACTGGTGCTGACGCCCGGTCACCAGACGGTGATGCAGATGGGGTCAGACAAGATCAGCGTCCGTTCTGTCGATACAGACATCGTAACCAGTTGGACGCGCGGAAAGTTTGTCTTTGAAGACCAGACTCTGGAGCAGATGATGCGCACGCTCTCCCGCTGGTATGACTTCGAGTATGAGTTTGCTGATGAAGATTCACGCCAGACGGTATTTATGGGCAGCATGCCCCGCTACGGCAACTTCTCGGAAGTACTGGAGATACTGGAGAAGAGCGGTGGCCTGAAGTTCAGACAACGGGGCAAGTCTATCACTATCAGTAAGAAATGACAATCAACATGAGACTATACAAGACCATCCTGTTCTCCCTGCTATGGCTGCTGTCAGTGACAGTCGCCGCCCAGGAGAAGCGCTATAGCGTAGACTTCGACCAGACGCCTATAGAGCAAGTCATCCGCGACCTGCGCCAGCAGACGGGCTATGAGTTCGTCTATCAGCGTGAGGTTGTGAAGAACATCCAGCCCGTCACCCGCCGTCTGCACGATGTGACGCTCCATGAACTGCTCGACCAAGTCATCAGGATGGATGCCGGCCTGGACTACGAGATTGTGAAAGAAAGCATTGTGTTGAAGCGCCCTGAGCCTAAGGCACAGACAGGTAAGAATACAGTTAGCGGCGTGGTGGTCGACGAGAAGGGCGACCCGATGCCGTATGTCACTGTCAAGGTGAAGGGAACGGACAGGGGTGTCATTACCGACCAGGCCGGACAGTTCTCCATCTCGCTCGACAATCTGGACATGGCCGTCGTGGAGTTCTCCTATCTCGGCTTCAAGACCGTCAGCCGTACCTACCACCCCGTCAAGCCCACCAAGTCGCAGCGCATCGTGATGCACGAGGACGAGGGCACCCTGGGCGAGGTCGTCGTCACGGGCTATCAGGTGCTCGACAAGCGCTCGCTGACTTCTGCTGTGTCATCAGCCAAGATGGAAGATCTGCACCGAGCCGATATGTCGTCGCTTGACCAGATGCTCGAAGGGCGCATACCCGACCTGATGGTAACCAACAACTCTGCCGAAGTGGGCGTGGCCCCGAAGATTCGCATTCGAGGTACTTCTACCCTCGTGGGCAACCGCGAACCGCTCTGGGTGGTCGACGGCATCGTGGTGAAAGACCCCGTGCAGATATCTCCCGAGGAACTCAACGATCCCGACTACGTGAACCGCATAGGCAATGCCATCGCCGGCATCAACCCGCAGGACATCGAGCGCATCGACGTGCTGAAGGACGCCGCCGCCACCGCCATCTACGGCACGAAGGCCGCCAACGGCGTCATCGTGGTGACCACGAAGCGCGGTGCCGAGGGCAGGCCGCTGGTGAGTTACAACACCAGCATGACCTTCAAGGTGCGCCCCCGCTACTCCGACCACTCCGTCGACGTGATGTCGTCGAAAGAGCGCATACAGTTCTCCCGCGAACTGGCTCAGAGCCACTACCAGTATGAGTCGGGCACCACGCTCGTGGGCTACGAACTGCTGCTGCAGCAACTCTACGATGGCAAAATCACCTACCAGGAGTTTGCAGACGGCGTGAGCCGTGCCGAGCAGAACAACACCGACTGGTTCCGTCTGCTCACCCAGGATTCGTGGAGCCAGCAGCACACAGCCAGCGTCAGCGGCGGCTCCGCCCAGAACCGCTACTACGCCAGCATCGGCTACACCCACGACGACGACGTGGTGAAGGTGAACAAGAACGAGCGCATCACCTACAGCATCAACCTCGACAACACCTTCTCGAAACTGCTCTCCGCCTCGTTCTCCTTCAACGGCTACCACAACACCCGCGACTACTACCAGGACGAGATAGCCCCGCTGCAGTATGCCTACCAGACCAGCCGCGCCATTCCCGCCTACGATGACGATGGGCACTACAGTTACTACAAGCGGCGCGTGGGAAACTGGTACACCGAGTACAACTACAACATCCTGAACGAACTCGACAATTCATACAAGAAGCAGGAGGTCAACTCGATGACCTTCACCGCCAACCTCAAGTTCTCGTTCACCGACTGGCTCCACGCCAATGCCATCCTCAGCCTGACCCATCAGAACACCGACCAGGAGGGCTGGTGGGGCGAGCGCACCAACCACGTGGCCAAACTGCGCCACACGGAGTACGGCACCGAGATGACATACTACGACAAGGACGCATCGACCTGTCCGCAGGGCGGCGAGTTGACGAAAAGCACCTACCGCGACAACTCCTACACCGCCCGTCTGCAAGTGGACGCCAACAAGTTCTTCGGCGAGGATGACCGCCACAACATCGACGCCACGTTTGGCGTGGAGTTGTCGTCGGACAAGTACAAGGGCTACAGCACCGTCAACCGGGGCTACTTCCAGGACCGTGGCAAGTCGTTCGTCTCGGACATCGACCTCGACGAGTATCCCGACTATGCCGTGTGGCTGGCCGGCAATGTGCCAACGGTGACCGACAATATCACCAACGAGGTATCGACCTACGCCTCGCTGACCTACGCCTACCGCCGACTCTGGCGGGTGAACATCAACGGTCGTGTGGACGGGTCGAACAAATTCGGCGACCGGTCGAACGAGAAGTTCCTGCCCATCTGGTCGGCCTCGGCCAGTTATGACCTGAGCAGCCTCGTGGCCAAAGCCTCGTGGATTGACTACACCACGCTGAAAGCCTCCTACGGATTCCAGGGCAACATGCTCGACACCGAAAGTCCCGCCATGACCATCCGCAAGGGCGCCATGAATAGTTACTACAACGAGTTCATCTCGGAGATTGTCAATCGACCCAACCCCGACCTGAAGTGGGAGAAGACCCGCTCGTACAACCTCGGCCTCGACATGTCGTTCTTCGACCACCGCCTGTCGATGGAGGTCTCGCTTTACTACAAGAAAACCAACGACGCCTTCATGTCGAAGCGCGTCTCGACGGTGAACGGCGTCTCGTCGTACATCATCAACGGCGGCGACGTGACCAACAAGGGCTACTCCTTCGACATCACCGCCACGCCGCTGCGCACGAAAGACTTCCGCTGGACGCTCTCCACAAGCATCTCGAAGGTCATCAACTCCATCGACTCCCGCCCCGACGCACAGACCTACGACCTGGAGGACTTCCTGACGGGGTCGGCGCTCGTCGAGGGCAAGAGCGTCAACACGTTCTACAGTTACCGCTTCCTGGGTCTCAGCCCTGTGGATGGCGGTCCACTCTTTGATGACTACTTCGACTCACCAGCCCTGTTACAGGGCAAGTCGAAGTACGACACCTACACCACCGTACTCACCGCCAGTGGCAAGCGCGACGCCGACATACAAGGCTCACTCACCAACACATTCAGATACAAGCAGTGGCACGCCTCGCTGACGCTGGGCTACTCGCTCGGCGCCAAGGCGCGCCTCTTCGCCATGTACGGCTCGGCAGCCTCCGGCGGTGTCTACGGCAGCAGCATCTACCCCGAGCGCAACTACAGCCGCGACTACATGCGACGGTGGCAGCAGCCAGGTGACGAACAGCAGACAAACATCCCCGCCCTCATCGGCTACGGGGCCGACGGTTACTTCAAGTACGTCTCCCTATGGACCAGCCTGTGGGAGGATGACGAGGAGGAAGAAGTCGAGGTCTACACGCTCGCCAACAACTATTGGGACATGTACGACTACTCCGACATCCGCGTCGTGTCGGCCGACTACCTGAAGTTGCAAAGCGTCAGTCTGACCTACGAGGTGTCAAAGAAACTGCTCGACCGCATCGGCCTGCAGCGCATCGCCCTGACAGCCTCGGCCTACAACCTCTTCACCATCTGCGACCCCGACCTGAAAGGGCAGACACCCACCCAGGGCGGCTTCTCGACCATCCAGCTCAGCGACCGCCCATCGTTCTCCGTCGGTCTCAACGTCCAATTCTAAATCGTAAATTGTAAATCGTCAAATTGTAAATAATATGGTGATTACTAGGATAAACGAAATAAGACGGCTGCTTATTGGCGCAGCACTCATCACTTATCACTTATTACTCATCACTTCATGTAGTGGTGATTTCCTCGAAGAGTACTCCCAGGACCTGAGCCGCGTGCAGACCGCCGACGACCTCAACGAACTCCTCATCGGCGACTGCACCATGCCCCTCGGCCTCTTCTCAAATACAGGCTCCTACTTCCAGTACCAAAACGCCAACTATGCCATCCTCCACTTCATGGGCGACGAGTTGCAGGAAAACCTGGAAATCAGCCAAGACCCTGACGGTGTAGGGATCCGCAATGCCATGTTCCCCTACTTCACCTGGCAGCAGAACTGCTTCGTGGACTATGAGTCGAAGTCAACACTGGAGAGTGCTGAGGAGCACTATTGGGCGCTAGCATACGAACGGCTGAACAACTGCAACATAGTGATTGATGCCGCCCAGAAGATGGAACTGTCAGGGACGGACGAGACCCTGCGCCAGCAGGTGCTGGGCGAGTGCCACTTCCTGCGCGCCAACTACTACTTCCTGCTGGCCAACCTCTACGGTCGCGCCTACTCGCCCTCTACAGCCGACGCTGAGCCGTGCGTGCCCATCAAGTTGACGGCCAGTGTGGACGATGTGGAATATCAGCGCAACAGCGTGGCCGAGGTCTACGCCCAGATACTCGCCGACCTCGATGCTGCCGAGAATTACCTGAAAGACAAGGCCGCGCCGAGGAGTATCTATCACGTCGGTCTGACAGCAGTCTACATCTTCCGTTCGCGCGTACATCTTTTTATACAGCAGTGGGAAGAAGCCCGACACTACGCACGGCTGTCACTTACAGAGAACGACGCGCTGCAGGACATACGCAACTTCGCTTCGACAGCGTTCCCAATCAGCGCATCCAACCCCGAAGTGGTCTACAGCAACGGTTCCTCCTGCCTGGGTAACCTGCTCTTTCAGGCCCCCAGTAGGCGCAGTTCAATAGACTATATGCCTGTCTACAGCATCAGCGACCATCTGGTGGCTCTCTTTTCGGAAACAGATGCCCGCCTCAATTCCTACATCACCTTCCGCGCAGACCTCTATGCCAACACCCCGACTTACCACAAGATAGACAACTCCACCGCCAGTTATGGGAAGTACAAGGAGGTGAGCGACGTGTTCTCTATACGTACTGCAGAGAGTTACCTGAACCAGGCAGAGGCCGAGGCTCATTTGGGCGGAGACCAAGAAGCCTGCCGTCTGGTGAACGCGCTGCGCTCGAAACGCGTCACCACGCCCTCCGACACTATTCTGACAGGACAGCGGCTTGTCCAGTTTATCAGGGAAGAGCGCGAAAGGGAACTCTTCCTCGAAGGCCACCGATGGTTCGACCTGCGCCGCTATCAGGTGGACACCCAGTATCCTTACACCACAGTCATAGAGCACACCATGACGTGGTACACCACCAAGAAGTATGTCCAGATGCCATCGTACACCAACTACTATCGCCTGGAGCCAGGCGACGACGGCTACACGCTCAATATCCCTAAGAGCGTCCGCGACTTCCAGCAGTCCATCGGCTCCAACCCCCGGCCCGTCCGTCAGCCATTTGAAACAGTAAGTTATTAGTTTATAGTTATGACTCACCAGATACGACATTCCTTTGTAGGCGCTTTAGCTTGTCTAAGCCTGCTATTCTCAGCCTGCTCCGATAGCGAAGACAACACACCGAGCCTGGCCGATGTGAACATCTTCGAGCCAGCCCCCGACGACCAGAGCGAGACAGCCCAAATCCGTCGTGAGTTCTTCGGACTGACGGGCTGTTACCTGCTCTTCACCGACACGCTGCGAACCATCGTGAGCGGCCAGTCGCTGGACGGCTCTGCCACCCAGAGGACCGAACTGCTCGACATAATGGCATACTCCATGCTGGGCTTCGGCGAGAGCACCACTTACCGCTATGGCTATATCACCAGCCCAGACTCACAGCGCATGGCTGCTGACCTGGTCAGAACATATCTGGTGCCACGCCTGGGAAAGGCCTGTCCCTTCTCGTTCCTGCTGCTGAACCGCATCACCCAGTATGACAGCAGCCTGCGCAAGGACGTGGGTGTCAGCAAACTCCTGGGGCTGCGGGCCTACGCCATCAGTCTGGCCGACGGCGAAGCCTATACGCAGCCCGACGACTACTTCCGGGCGATGGTGGGCGACATGGTACGGAGCAAGGTGCAGACCCTGACCGCCGAAGACCTGGATGCCTTCTATGCTTTCAGCCGTAGTTACTATGGTGAGGACGAAAGCCACTTCGGCCTGTCAACCTCACGCTCCGCTGACACGGAGATGTACCCCTTCGGCTTCTTCAGCGATGTCTACTACTATCGCTTCCCCGATGCCTCATACGACCTGCGTCAGTGGCTCGCCATAGTTCTGACCTATACCCGCGACCGCTTCCTGCAACTCTATGGCTCACAGCCCATCATGGTCGGCAAGTACGACGCACTGCGGGCCATCATCACCGAAGACCTTGGATATGTGTTGGACTAATAAATGCATGGTTATGACATACAAAATACGACATTTCATTGTAGGGGCTTTAGCATGTCTAAGCCCACTGCTGTTTACCGCCTGTTCCTCTGACGATGACACCACAGTCATCGCCCCCACCGCCTCCGGCACCATGCAGGACCTCAATGGCAACACCTATCGCTGGGTGCGTATAGACACCCTCGACTGGATGGCCGAAAACCTGCGGGCCGGCACACGGTGGTACCGCCAGGGTTCCAAGTTCTCATGGGCGGACAGCACAGAGTGTGCTAACGTCTTCGCCGAAATGGGCAACTATTACAGTCTCTTGGAGGCCCTTGCCCAGTGTCCCGACGGCTGGCGCCTGCCCACAGATGACGACTGGAAGTCGCTGGAGCGGGCCTGCGGCATGAGCCGCGAGCAGGCCGAGGCTGTGGGTTGGCGGAAAGGAGCCGGACGGAGGCTTGTCTCGCCAGAGACGATCGGCCTCTGTTTCGGCGGCGAACTGGCTGCCTACTACACGGCCTACGTGGAACTGTACCACCCATACGAATACGGCCTATACTGGTCGCAGACACCCGCTTCTGATGTCATGTCGCCCAACGCCTACATCCGAAAGGTGACACCCGCCCTCGACGAAGTACAGCGCATTCCGGCCCCTGCCACATCACGATGGTTGAGTGTAAGATACGTCAGGACAGCAAAATAGACTTTATTTATAGTTAACAGTTTTTATTCACTTAATTACAAACATACATGAAAAGAACTTTACTAGCAACAGCGCTTGCACTGGCCGCACTGGCCTCGCAGGCACAAATCACAGAACAGCCGGAAGGCGAGTTGAAAACCTATGTGCGCCAAGGCACTACCTATGAGAACTTCTGGGGATTCTGGGAGAGCAAACAGGACGGACTGACCACCCATCTGGTCTATGCAGCCGACGGGAAGACCGTCTATTGGGAGAACCCAGTGACGTACTACACCAACAGCAGCAAGCAGGAGGCCTGGATTGAAGGCGAACTGAGTGCCGACAGAAAGAAGATCACCTTCCCCGCCGGACAGACCCTCTACGTCAAGACCAGCAAGAAAACCTCTGTGAAGTACCAACTCTACTACCTGCACAATGTGGTGCTCGACGAGGACGGCTACTACTACGAGAGTTTCGCCGTAGACAAAGAGACACCCATTACGCTGGCCGTCGATGGCAATACGCTGTCGCTGGAAGGCACAACGGGCGACCTGAGTGCCATCATCGGCGTGGTGACCGACGACGATGAACCCTCATGGACGTATTATGGAGATGCACAGACCGTTCTCTCGCTCTTCGACCAGCAGCCCGTCACGGCTCCAAAAGACCTGACCACCGAAACTTATACGCTGCACTATGGCTCCGGCAGCCAGAAAGTGGTGAATGTCGGTGTCAGCGGCAGCGACCTCTACATCCAGGGCATCTATACAAGCCTGCCCGATGCCTGGCTGAAAGGCACGCTCGACGGCAACACACTGACCGTCAGCTCCGGCCAGTACTTCGGCCAAGACCCAGAGGCCGGCGCACTGCTCTACTGGGTTGGCGCACACCGAGACTCTGTCTACAACGCCAAGTGGGATGACTACGACTACACTTACGAGTATCTCGACAAAATCACCTTTACATACGATGCCGAGACGGGTACGTATGCTTCCGACGAGGTACTGCTGGCCAACGGTGGTGAGAAAGACATCAACCGCTATGCCACTTACATCGCTCCCTCACTGGTGCCCTTCAAGGAGATAGCCGGAGTGCCTGTGGATCCAGAGATTACCGACTTCAGCCTGCCGGAGGATGATGATGAGGACGGTTCCATCACCTTCTATATCTATGCTAAGGATGCCGACGGCAACGACCTGAACGCCAGCAAACTCTACTATCGCATCTATACCGGTGATGACCAACTCTACACCTTCACCACGGCCCTCTATGAGAAACTGGAAGAAGACGCATATGAGTTCCGCTACGATTTCACCGACGACTGGGATTTCTCCGCCAACACGACGACTGGCAAGCACAAGATCTACTTCTATGAAGAGGCTGAGCGCATCGGTGTGCAGGTCATCTACCGTGGCGGTGGTGAGGAGCACGCCAGCAACATCGTCTACACCGACGGCACCAAGACTGCAACAGGTATCCAGAGCGTTGCAGTACGCACCGTCGCAGACGAGTTGTTCGATCTGCAGGGTCGCCGCATCCAGTCGGCCCGTCCCGGCCAGTTCGTCATCCGGCGCTCCGTCAGTGCTGATGGTGCTGTCAATACAAGCAAGATACTGAAATAAAGGATAAAAAATGAATCATGAAGCCTGCCAACTCACACCCGTTCGGGTGTGAGCATTGGTAGTATAAACATAAGCTCTAAATGTTTTTGTGGTTACCCCTTCTCCATAAACGCCTTGCGGTCTTTGACGATGTCGCTGAGGTTGTTGAGGGCCCAGCCGACGAGGTTGTGGATGTGGGGCAGGAGCGAGCGGGAGCGGTCGGTGAGTTCGTATTCCACGCGGGGCGGCACCTCAGCGTAGGCGTGGCGCAGCACGAGGCCGTCGGCTTCGAGGTCGCGCAGCACTTGGGTGAGCATCTTTTGCGAGATGTCGGGGATGGCGGCCTCGATGGCCTTGAAGCGCATGGGCTGCTGGGTGCCGTCGAGGGTGAGCAGCACGAGGATAGACCACTTGTCGCCTATCCGCACCAGCACGTTGCGGACGGGACACTCAGGAAATAGCGGGTCGAGGACTTGATTCTTCATTTATTCTTCATCTATAATGTTATAGCGTCCAGGCTTGCGGGGTTTCTCTTTCGGGTAGTCGCCTTTGCAATAGCCCAGCAGCACGAAGCAGCGGGCGACGTAGCCGTGGGGAACGCCCCATTGGTACATCAACTGGTGGCCGTAGTCGCTGTTGAAGGTCTCTTCGCCACGGGCTATGATGCAGCTGCTGATGCCGAGTTCGGTGGCTGCCAGCACCATGTTCTCGGCGCAGCAGAAGGCATCGGGGATGCTGTAGAGGAAATTGGCTTGGGCAAAGATGACGCACACCGTGGGTGCTCCGTAGAAGCCGCTCTTGATGGTGGGGTCGTCGATGATGCTGGGCTGCTCATTAGACACGTAATT
>JAFUUL010000110.1 GCA_017483805.1 Prevotella sp. | reverse complement strand
TGCACACCTCCGGGCGGGAGGTCTGCAAAGAAAGATCATACAAACACTGATATTCAAACATTATAAACCAAAAAACGAGAGAGATTTATGGAAAAAAGACTCATGACATTGTTGGCAGTCCTCTTCCTGTTCGTGGGAGGTGCGATGGCCCAGACAAAAGTCAATGGTACCGTGGTGTCTCAGGACGATGGTCAGCCCGTTATCGGTGCTACCGTGATGGTCGTAGGAACCAATGTCGGTACTGCAACTAATGCTAACGGTCAGTTCTCGCTGACCTGTCCGGCTGGTAAGAACATGCTGCGCATCACCTATGTGGGTATGGAGCCTCTGGAAGTAAGCGCCCGTCCTAACATGCGCATCCTGCTGACCAGCGACCAGAAGGCCCTCGACGAGGTGATTGTGGTGGCTTATGGTACAGCCAAGAAGTCATCGTTCACAGGTTCTGCATCTGTGATTAAGAGTGATGAAATTGGTAAGGTTCAGGTACAGAATGCTGTGAACGCACTTAACGGTAAGGTTGCAGGCGTTCAGATTAACACGGCTTCAGGCCAGCCTGGTTCTAATCCCACTGTTCGAATCCGTGGTATCAGTTCAATCAATGCAGGAAATGCTCCTCTGTATATTGTCGACGGTGTGCCTTTTGACGGTGACATGAACGACATCAACCCTCAGGACATCGCCTCAATGACCGTCCTGAAGGATGCTGCTTCTTCCGCTCTTTATGGTGCCCGTGGTGCTAATGGTGTGATTATCATTACCACCAAGAAGGGTGATAAGGGTAACACCACTCTGACCGTTGATGCCAAGTGGGGTGTCAATTCACGTGCTGTGCCTGATTATAACTATGTGACCAGTCCTGCGCGTTACTATGAGATGTGGTATACAGCGCTGAAGAACAATGCCATCAACGAACAGGGCATGTCTGAGGCTGCAGCCCATGTTTTTGCCAATGAGTATCTGACCGTTGACGATGGTACCTATGGCCTTGCCTATAATGTTTATACGGTGCCCGATGGCGAATATCTGATTGGTTCGAATGGCCGACTGAATCCCAATGCGACACTGGGCCGTATGGTTACTAATAATGGTACCGACTACTGGCTGACTCCGGACGACTGGGTGGACGCTGCCTATAAGAACAGCCTGCGTCAGGAATATTCTCTGACGGCTACTGGCGGTAACGACAAGTCTTCGTTCTATGGTTCTGTGAACTATCTGGATAATCAGGGTATCTCAGAGGCATCAGACTACAAGCGCTTTACTGCTCGTTTGAAGGCCGATTACGAAATCCGTCCTTGGCTGAAGATTGGAGGTAACATGAGTTATACTCACTTTAATGCCAATAGTCTTGATGAGGATGGTAGCAGCGTGTCTTCTGGCAACATCTTTGCCTTGACCAAGATGGCTCCGATCTACCCGCTCTATGTGCGTGACGCTAACAAGAACATCATGTACGACAAGGTGGCAGGTATCAATGTGTATGACTATGGTGATGGCGCACAGAATGGACTTGAGCGTCCTTATTTCTCGGGTGCAAACCCGCTTTCCAGCAATCAGTTGGACAAGAACAACTCTGAGGGTAATACTTTCAATGCCGTTGGAACTGCCGAAATCCGCTTGCCTTTCGGATTCAAGTTCACCTCAACAAACAGCGCATTCACCACAGAGTCGCGCGGCACCACTACAGTGAACCCCTTCTATGGACAGTATGCCAGCGAGAATGGTCAGATCTACAAGAGCCACTCGCGCACATGGGCTCTCAACTACCAGCAGTTGCTGACATGGCAGCGTTCGTTCGGCCAGCACAACCTTGACGTAATGCTTGGTCATGAGTACTATCGCGCACGCTACTACTACCTGAGTGGTGGCAAGTCGGGGACTTTCGATCCAAAAGCCTTTGAAATGGCTGGTGCCATCAAGGATCGTTCTTCAAACTCTTATACTACAGACTACAACACAGAAGGTTGGTTCGGTCGCGCTCAGTACAACTTCGACGAGAAATACTTCGCATCGCTTTCTTATCGTCGTGACGCCTCTTCACGCTTCCATCCCGACAACCGTTGGGGTAACTTCTGGTCGGCTGGTGCCGCTTGGCTGATTAACAAGGAGAGTTGGTTCAATGCCGGTTGGGTGGACGAACTGAAACTGAAAGTCTCTTACGGTGAGCAGGGTAACGACCAAATTGGTAACTTCCGCTATACAACACTTTATGGCATCGTCAACAACGACTACTATGCAGGTGTGCTTCCTTCTTCACTTGGAAACAGCGACATCTCTTGGGAGAAGAACGGTAACTTCAATGCTGGTGTCGACTTCTCGTTCTTCGGAGGTCGTCTGAGCGGTAATGTTGAATACTTCTATCGTAAGACCACCGACATGCTGTCTTCTCTGCCCCTCGCTCCTTCCTTCGGATTCCGCAGCAAGGTGTCGAATATCGGTGATATGCGTAACCATGGTCTCGAGGCCGAACTCCAGGGTATTCTCGTAAAGACCCAAGACCTCAAGTGGGATGCCTATCTGAATGTCACATACCAGACCAACAAGATTACCCGTCTGGCTGACGAGAGCAAGACCATGACCTGCGACGACGTACAGGGTTACTCTTCTGGTAACTACTACTATGGTGAGGGTGAGTCCATCTATACTTACAGACTGAAGAGTTATGCCGGTGTTGACCAGGAGACTGGTAAGGCTCTCTATTGGAAAGATGTCAAGGATGCCGATGGCAACATCATCGGCCAAGAGGCTACTGACGACTACAGCGTAGCCACCTATCATCTGCATAAGACTGCCATGCCTGACGTATTCGGCGGCTTCGGCACAGGTATCACGTATAAGGGCTTCGACCTCTCTGTCGCCTTTACCTACCAGTTGGGCGGTCAGGTCTATGACAGCGACTATGCTGCATCCATGGGTGCTGATGCCGGTCACATCTTCCATGTTGACCTGCAGAACGCCTGGACACCGGAGAATCACACTGACATTCCCCGTCTGTCGTTCGACGATGACTACATGAACTCTGCTTCAGACCGTTGGCTGACCAGTGCTTCCTATCTGTCGCTGAACAACATCAACTTGGGCTACACACTGCCTAAGAACCTGCTGACTTCACTCGACATCCAGAAGGTGCGTGTCTATGTTACTGCCGACAACATCTGGGTATGGTCAAAGCGTCAGGGTCTTGATCCGCGTCAGAGCATCACCGGTAGCGTCACATCTGCCTACTATGCACCGATGCGTACTATCTCAGGTGGTATTACCGTTACATTCTAATCAACAACAAACAGACAATTACATATTATGAAAAGAATATATAATTCAATACTGGGCCTTGGTCTGATGGCAACGGCACTTACTGTGACAAGTTGCATTGACGAGACCGTGCCCACCAGTTCTACGACTGAAGAGCAGATCAAATCGTCTGACCGTTCGTTGTCAGCACTGCTCTGGGGTATGCCCGCATCACTCAATACCGAGGATGCCGACAATGCTCACTATCGTTTCGGCTACGGTGCACTGATGAAGGTGCGTGATGTGATGACTGGTGACTATACCACGGCATCAAACTCTTACAACCACTTCAGCGCTTGGGCTCGCAACGTGTCTCAGGGTGAGAACTATGCCATTGGCCAGTATATCTGGAATGTCAGTTATGAGTTCATCCACTCGGCCAACTTGATGCTGAATGCTGTTCCCGATGTGGAGAATGCCTCAGACGATGTGAAGGGTTACGTGGGTGCAGCCTATGCCTTCCGTGCCTTGGAGTATCTTGATTTGGCCCGTATGTACGAGTTCCTGCCTAACGACAAGACCTCAAACATCAACAAGGACGGCAATGACGTGCTGAACCTGACGGTGCCCATCGTGACTGAGAAGACCACTGAGATTGAGGCCCGCAACAATCCGCGTGCTACCCGTCAGCAGATGGCAGAGTTCATCCTGAGCGACCTGGACAAGGCTGAACAGTATATTGTCTTTTTGAATGAGACCAATAAGACCCTGCCTCACCTAGATTGCGTCTATGGCTTGAAGGCTCGCTACTACATGTGGCTTGAGAACTATCCTAAGGCACAGGAGTATGCACAGAAAGCCATTGAGGAGTCAACGGTCAGCCGTCCTATGAACGAGGATGAGATGCTGAACACCAGCAAGGGCTTTAACGACATCTCTAAATGGATGTGGGGCGGTGCTCTTGTCAAGGAGAACGATGCTGTTCAGACTGGTATTATCAACTGGGTTTCATGGCAGTGCAACGAGACATCGTTCGGCTATAACCCTTATGGACCACGTACACTGATCGACGCATCCATGTATAGCCGTATCAGCAATACCGATATCCGCAAGATGTTGTGGTCACCCGGTTCTTATGCTCAGGTTCCTGCTTGGTATACAGCATACTGCGTCGGTATCAACGACTGTCTGAACAACGATGGTACTATCAATGCCAAAAAGGATGATTGCAGATATCGTGCATGGGGCAAGTGCGTCTCGGTGAAGTTCCGTCCCAACCTGGGCAAGTACAACGATGTGAATATCGGTGCTGCTTCTTCATATCCCATTATGCGACTTGAGGAAATGTACTTCATCATGATTGAGGCACTGGCTCATCAGAATGCTGATCTCGGCAAGCAGTTGCTGACCAATTTCATGCAGTCATATCGTGATCCGAACTACTCCACTCTGGCTACCAACCAGGAGGATGTTATCGAGGAGATTGTCTTCCAGAAGCGTGTTGAGTTCTGGGGTGAGGGTTTGACCTTCTTCGACATCAAGCGTCTGAATATGTCGGTTACCCGTGGCTATACAGGTACTAACCACGTGTCTGGCCAGCGTTACAACACCAATGGACGTCCTGCATGGATGAACTTGGTTATCGTACAGACCGAGCAGAACAACAACGAGGCTGTCATGGGCTTCAACAACCCAGACCCAACTGGCAAATATACTAACTGGAGCAATTAATAAACATCAAAAAGACTATACATTATGAATAGATTTTTTAAATATGGCAGCGTCGCTCTGACTGCAGTACTGGCACTTGTGCTTGGTTCTTGCACCGATGAGTATGAATATACGCCGGTCTCAATGCCTGACAATGCCTGCATCACACTGAGTGCAGAGGAAACGAATGTCTACTTCGAGGGTGCTCAAGAGAATCAGTCGTTCACATTCAATGTCAATCGTCCGGATTCCTTGAAGGAAAATGCCGTGACAGTGTCTCTCGTCTGTGACAACGACAAAGTGACTCTTCCCGAGTCTGTCTCTTTCGCAGCGGGCGAGACAACCAAGGAAGTGACCGCCACCTGCTCATTAGCCAAAGGCGAGAAGGTCACTGTATCCATCTCGGCTTCTGAGGCTGATGCCAATGTGTATTCTGAGAAACAGTATATCGTCATCACACTGGAACGTGACAAGTATGCATGGATTGCTTGTGGTAAGGCCATGTTTGCTGACTACACATTTAGCGATGGTGAGAGTGCAGAGGTCGAAGTCCAGCGCTGTGAGGGCGAGGGTGTGGAAAACACCTACAAACTGGTTCAGCCGTTTACAGCCGTTTATGGTGAGGGCACTGGTGATGTCAGGTTCGAACTGAACACCGATGGCACCATCAAGGAGTTGATCACTGACGGAGGCGTAATTGCTACACTCGCTGGTTATGACTATTACTTTAATAGTGTTCAATATGGTGCATATTGCAACTTTGAGAAAACTGAAGATGGCATATACGTTGTGAACACCCTGCTCAAGAAAGGCAGTTCATTGTACACTGGCGGTCAGTTTATTTTCCTCTGGACGGAAGGTTATCCCTTTTAATCAATAGTGGAATGGAAGGAAGCGCGTAATATGCATTGCGCGCTTCCTTTCTTTTATTCAAACAAATAGCGCATGAGTAGAATACTGACTATTGTCTTCGTGAGCATGTTGTCTGTTGCTTCTTTGTTTGCTAAAGGACGGACAGACATGGAAATGAAGGCTTTGGCTGCCGATAAGTTACAAACGGCAGCAATGTCAAGAGGTGGAAGTGTGACTACTGCGGATGTGACAGAGATTACCTCGACTGATACATATACTATCTATGGCAATGAGCACGGAGGCTTTGCTGTCATTAGTCGTGACGATGATTTCCCTGCAATATTGGCATACTCCTCTTCTGAATATCCAATCAATAATGTTCCTAATGGTTTAAAATGGTGGTTAGACATGACCGAAATGGTGATGATGGCAAACACACCCTTTCAAATCGAGGGAATGAAGAGAAATGCTGTAGAACCTTTCATAAAATCCAGGTGGGACCAGTTTGCGCCATTCTATTTATTGACACCGACTTATGATAAAAACGGAAAGAAGGAGCACTATCCGACAGGATGTATGGCCACGGCAATGGCTCAAGTCATAAACTACTATCAGCATCCCACCATGGGAATAGGAGGCAGCGCCTATTTCGTGACAGGAAAAACCTTGCCCGTAATTGTCGACTTTAGTCAAACGGTCTATGACTACGCCAATATGCTTCCTGACTATCAGGGCGGTTATTCGGATGCTCAAGGCAATGCCGTTGCCACCTTGATGTACCATTGCGGCGCAGCGGTAGAAATGACCTATGACAAGACAGGAAGCGGTGCCTACGCATACAAAGGTTGTAAAGCACTGCGCAAGAATTTCGATTATGGCAAGTCGATGTTGTATAGTCGCGACTATGTTCCGTCAGAGACATGGAATTCCGTCCTTTATGGAGAACTGCAAAAAGGCCATCCGGTCATCTTTGGTGCATCAGACCCCAAGAATGGCGGACATGCCTTCGTCATCGACGGAAATGACGAAGATGGTTTATTGCATGTGAATTGGGGGTGGTCTGGTGACGGTGACGGATTCTTTGACATGTCACTGCTGAATCCGTTAAAATATTCGTTCACGAAAAACATGCACTTCATCAGCGTCAGAAAAACCAGTGATGAAGATGTTGTCTTACGGCCGATGTGGTCAGTATTGAGTGATTTTATTCTTAAGCAGGTCGATGATGACAATAATAAACTGCAATATTCCTGCGGAGGGTTCTATAATGTAGATGCGGAGGATTTTGTAGGTAAATTAGCCATTATTGCCGACAATGACGGGCAAAAGGAAGTTCTCATTTCAACTGATCTAAGCAAACCAGTCACTTATGGCTACGGACTAATGTTCAATCAGTCTACCCTTGATATTTCTTCTCTGGCAAATGGTACATACAAGGTCTATTTGGCTTGTATGCCGGATGGCGATAGTGAGTGGTATCAGATGCTGTCACCAGACGATGTCACAAGTGTCTACACCTTGACAAAAGATGACTCGGGAATATCGCTAAATGCAGACAATGGGGCGATAACAGGCATCAATGACACAAAGGTGACACCCACTGCGATCCCTGACACCCGCCTCTTCGACCTCCAAGGCCGCCAGGCGGACTGCCCGCGCAAGGGCATCTACATCCAAGGCGGGCGCAAGGTCGTATTGAAGTAAGAGAAGAACGAACTGGAAGTTCAATGTATTATACTAACAGGCAAGGGCAGGACGAAAAATCCTGCCCTGTTTGTTTGCAGATTCGGAAATAATCGGGGAGGTCGAAACTCAAGGAGGAGATGAACAAGTAAAGCAAGTCGTTTAGCACAAATTATAAAAAACATGTTATTTTCAGCGGAAACATAAAGAAAAAATAATATTTCCGCTGATTATAAGAATATTTTTTGTATATTTGCAGCGGATTTCGATCACAAGGAGAAACATCTATGATTATTGGACGTGAAAAAGAACAACGTGAACTGCTGAGTCTTCTCGAAAAGGAGGAGTCGCAGTTTTGTGCCGTCTATGGTCGGCGGCGCGTAGGCAAGACATATCTCATTCGCGAGACCTTTAACTACCAGTTCTGCTTCCAGCACACAGGTGTGGCCAAAGGAACACTTCGCCAGCAACTGACTGCCTTCCGAAACTCCCTGATGGCAACAGGCATGGCCAAGTGCAACATACCAAAAAGTTGGATTGAAGCCTTCGAACTGCTAAAACAACTCATAAATAATGCTCCTGCGGGGAAAAAGGTGCTCTTTATCGACGAACTTCCATGGATGGATACCCCCAAGGGTAATCTGACAGGTGCATTGGAAAGTTTCTGGAACGGTTGGGCTACAGCACGTCGGGAGAAAGACATCGTGTTGATTGTATGCGGCAGTGCCACTTCATGGATCAGCAAGAAACTCCTGAAGGACAAGGGAGGGCTTCGCGGAAGACTGACTCTCCGCGTAAAACTCGTTCCATTCACACTCAGAGAGTGTGAACTCTTTGCTCAGGGAACCAACCTTGCCCTAGGCAGGAAGGACATACTGGAACTATACATGATTCTCGGTGGCATACCCTACTACTGGAGTTTCCTGAAGAAAGGATTGAGTGTAGCACAGAATGTGGACCAACTGTTCTTCACGGAGACAGCCCAGTTAAGAGACGAGTTTGAAGCGCTTTATGCCACATTGTTCAAACGCCCGGAGAACTATCTCAAGGTTATCGAATGCCTGAGCGACGGCAGACGTTCCGGCATGACAAGGGATGAAATACTTAAGACGAGTAAACTCTCGGACGGAGGGACATTCTCCACCATACTGGAGGAATTGGAAGAGAGTGGTTTCATCCGCCGATTCGCTTCTGCCGATACTGCAGAGACGAATGCATTATATCAGTTGACAGACAACTATACGCTGTTCTATTACCTCTGCATCAAAAAGAATGCTTTTAGCGATGAGCACTTTTGGCTCAACACCTGCACGTCGACATCTCATAACACATGGAAGGGACATGCCTTTGAGCGTGTTTGCCTCCAGCATGTTGCACAGATTAAAGCAGCCCTCGGTATCTCTGGCGTACAGACAAACGTGTGTTCATGGTTCGTCCGCGGCACAAAAGAACGGCAAGGAGCACAGATAGACTTAGTCATGCAACGGGCCGACGGCTTTACGGACATCTGCGAGATGAAACATTCCGTAAACACCTTCTCCATAGACAATGATTACGCTAAGGACTTGCAAAACAAACTTGACGCATACCGAGAACTATCGAAGGACAAGCGCACCCTTCATCTTGTCATGGTAACAACGAACGGTGTTGCTCACAACAACTACTACAACATGGTACAAAAAGAGATAATCATGGATGAGTTGTTTACCTAAACTGCCTGCAAGACATCTTCATCCAAGGTAGGCAAAGGTGTTATTTCATCACTTGACCTGAACGACGAGATACCTGCTGGTGCTCCAGAACTGCTGGGGGTTCTTGATGTAGAGCACATACTGGCGGTTGGCATCGCGCTCAAGGGTGTAACTGCCACTGGGATGGTTGGTTAGCAACTTGGCATCGCGCGACATCAGTTTGATCTCCTTGTCCACACGGATGTCAATCTTCGTGAAGTAGTCTTTGTTGAAATTGGCCTGCAGCACCTCGCCGCTCTTCAGGATGTTCTGCTCCTTCAGTTCCTTTTTCGTGCCGAAGACAAACCAGGCGGTGTGCAGTTCCTTGTCTTGCGTAGTGATGGTCTCCTCCTGCTGGGCGTTCTCATCCTTCAGTTGCACGACATCCTCAGAGAGTTGCGTCACCTGCTCATCGAGTTCGGCGATATGGATGTCCTTGGCTTCCAGTTCCTGACGGAGCACGGTCAGTTCGCTCTCCTTCTGCTCCATCTGGGCCGTCAGGTTTGTCACGAGTTTACGCAATTGGTCGTTGGAGTTACTACTTTGACGCAGTTGGATACGCAGTTTGTTGATGAGTTCCTTGTTCTGGAGCATGGTCTCCTGGATGAACTGCATATTCTCCTGGATGCGGGCGGTTGCATTGGCACCCTCGCCACGTCGTTCGACGGTGACACGACCCTGAGCCTCGTTGATGGCACGGAAGCCGTCCTCAATGCTGTTGAAGGTCTCCAGCATATCGTTGATCTCATTGTCCTTCTGCACATTCACCCGCTCCAGCGAGTCGATCTTCCGGTTCAGCGCATCCGTCTCCTGCGTGTTCGCCTTATCCTTACACGCCGTCAGTGCCAACAGGCACAGGGCCACAAAAAGCAATTTCTTCATTGTATAATTCTTAACTCTTAACTTTTAACTCTTAACTCTTAATTCTTAACTCTTAATTCTTAATTCTTAACTCTTAACTCTTAATTCTTAACTCTTAACTAGTACCGCTACCGGCAAGCACTATGACAATCTCGCCCTTGGGGGCATGCTCTGTGAAATGGGCGATGACCTCCTGCAACGATCCTCGCACGCTCTCTTCGTGCACCTTCGATATCTCGCGGCACACGCTGACAGGACGCTCAGGGCCGAACACCTCGGCAAACTGCTGGAGCGTCTTCACCAGCCGATAGGGCGACTCGTAGAAGATCATTGTGCGCTGCTCGTCGCGCAGGGACTCCAGTTTGGTTTGGCGGCCTTTCTTCTGAGGCAGGAAACCCTCGAAGGCAAAGCGGTCGCAGGGCAGGCCACTGCTCACCAATGCCGGCACGAAGGCCGTAGCCCCGGGCAATGTCTGCACTTCGATGCCTGCCCGCACAGCCTCACGCACCAAGAAGAAGCCGGGATCGCTGATACCCGGCGTACCGGCATCGCTGATCAGGGCGATATCCTGTCCCGCCAACAACCGCTGCACGACTCCCGCACTCGTACCATGCTCGTTGAACTTATGGTGCGACATCAGTTGGTTCTTGATGTCGAAATGCTTGAGCAGGATGCCCGACGTGCGGGTATCCTCGGCCAACACCAGGTCCACCTCCTTCAGGATGCGGATGGCGCGCAGCGTCATGTCTTCCATATTGCCCACCGGGGTGGGTACGATATACAATATGCCCATATCGACGGCAAAGGTAAGCAATTTTCGCGAATATTATTGCAGCGGAAGCAATTTTTTCACTTTTCACTCTTCACTTTTCACTTATTTTCGTATCTTTGCACCATGATTACATATCCCACGACGGGCGAGGCACACCGCCCGGGAAGAATAGAAGTGGTGTGCGGCTCGATGTTCTCGGGCAAGACGGAGGAACTGATCCGCCGTATGCGGCGTGCGCAGTTTGCCAAGCAGCGGGTGGAAATATTCAAGCCCGCCATCGACGTGCGCTACTCTGAGGAGGATGTGGTCAGCCACGACCAAAAGCATATCCAGTCTACGCCCATCGATTCGTCGGCCAGCATCCTGCTGCTGGCTAACGACATCGACGTGGTGGGCATCGACGAGGCGCAGTTCTTCGACGAGGGCATCGTCGAGGTGTGCAACACGCTGGCCAACCGCGGCGTCCGCGTCATCGTGGCCGGACTGGACATGGATTTCCGCGGTGTGCCCTTCGGCCCCATGCCGGCCCTCTGCGCCATTGCCGACGATGTGACCAAGGTGCATGCCATCTGCGTGCGCTGCGGCTCGCTGGCCTATGTCAGCCACCGCAAGGTGGCCAACGACCGCCGTGTGCTGTTGGGCGAGACCCAAGAGTACGAGCCCCTCTGCCGCGATTGCTACCAGAAAGCGACTCAGAAGTGATGAGTGAAAAGTGATAAATGATGACACTGACTGACAAACCGATTACCTTCGATAAGTTCGTGCGCTGGCTCGGCTGGGGCATCATCGTCCTGGCTGTGGTCTGCCTGATCAACTATCTGGGCAGCGTGCTGCTGCCGTTTGCCGTGGCGTGGCTGCTGGCCTATCTGCTCTATCCCATCGTCAAGTTCGTGCAGTACCGGCTCCACGTGCGCAACAGGGTGCTGAGCATCATCATCACGCTGACGGGTGTCATCGCCATCATCTGTGGTGTGGCCTGGCTCATCATCCCGCCGATGATTGAGCAGTTCCAGCGGCTGGGGGCGTTGGCCACCACCTACATCCAGACGGCGGCCAACATCGACAGCATCCCCGATGCCGTGGGTCAGTGGACACAGAATCACCGTCAGGAACTGGAGGATTTTTTGCGGAGCGACAAGTTCTCCGACAGTATCAAGGCCGCCCTGCCTCAGGTGTTCAATGTCGTGGGTCATACGGCCAACGTCATCATGAGCATCGTGGCCTCGCTCATCACCTTATTATATATGTTCTTCATCCTGCTCGACTACGAGTATCTGACGGAGAACTGGATCAAGATCTTCCCCAAGAAGAGCCGCCCCTTCTGGCGTTCGCTGGCCACCGATGCCGAGCGCGAACTGAGCAACTACATCCGCGGTCAGGGCCTTGTGGCACTCATCATGGGCATCCTCTTCTGCATCGGCTTCACCATCATCGACTTCCCCATGGCTATCGGTCTGGGCATCCTCATCGGCATCCTCGACCTGGTGCCCTATCTGCACACCTTTGCCCTCATCCCCACGGCGCTGCTGGCCCTGCTCAAGGCGGCCGACACGGGGCAGAACTTCTGGGTCATCTTCGCGATGGCTGTGGCCGTCTTCGCCATCGTTCAGGTCATCATCGACATGGTGGTCACGCCCAAGGTGATGGGACGGGCCATGGGTCTCAACCCCGCCATCCTGCTGCTGTCGCTTTCCGTGTGGGGCGCGCTGCTGGGCTTCATCGGCCTGATCATCGCCCTGCCGCTGACCACGCTGCTCATGGCCTACTACCAACGCTACATCACCCGTGAAAACGAGGAAATCGCAGCAGAAGCATAAAAATCATCAGAATAAATTTGGCTGGTTCAAAAAAAGTTCGTACCTTTGCACCCGCTTTTTCAAGCAAAATGGGAGATCCGCTAGCTCAGTCGGTAGAGCACAACACTTTTAATGTTGGGGTCTTGGGTTCGAACCCCAAGCGGATCACTTGAACTACGTCAAGGGAGCCAATCAGGTTCCCTTTTTTCATGCCTGATTATCAACATTTTACGAGCAGAACTAACTAATAATCAGATTTTTATAAAATCCGTCACCTCTAGAATTTATTCTTTTTTTGCCAAGACGGAGTAACTTCGCCAACTTGTTGGTAAGCGTATCCGCTTTAGCATCTATTTTTTGGCGTTGTCCTGTTTCCATCTGTCCGGCAGCAGTTCCCTGTATGTGCTCAAGTGAGTGTTAGGTGGCAAAGCAGCCGCCTTGTTGATGACATCGGATATGTACTCGAAG
>JAFUUL010000085.1 GCA_017483805.1 Prevotella sp. | reverse complement strand
TGAGGACGGTTCTAATTGATCACTATTCGCGCCCTAGATGATCTTTCATTGATAGTAAGCACTGACAAAGGTATGAATAAAATCTTATACATCCAAATCTTTTGTCCAAAAAGTGATCATTTAGAACCGTCCCCATTGATTTCTGATACCCCAGCGAAGCACCGTATATGAATAGAATGCAACCTCGTCATCCACTATCTCATCGATGACAGGTTCATATTCAAGCGGATATTTAGTCTTGAATACCCTGATAGTAGAACTGTTGAGAAATTCCATATCCTTAGCGATGTATTGAAAGTAGCATTTGTAATTATGGTCAACTTCAATACAAAAAACATCTCCGATTCGTGTTACGATTCCTTTTGTCATATCATCCGAGTACTCTATGGCTGATAAGTGGTGAATACATAACCAAAGCGGTTGGTTCCATCACTTTCCATCATCTTTATAAAATCTACTGATTCTTTGTAACTCCTTTTGGTATAATCAGACCACGACTCACCCTCATGAAAATTGCAGCAAAGACTGCCTTGAAAATGTGGGCCTTCAGAATCCAGAGAATAGGCATTCACCTGAGCAACAGGAAGAACCTCCTTCTCCAACATTCGTATTATAGCAAGCGCATTGTGTATATAGTAGGCTGATACTGCTGGCGAAAGTTGTATCCCGCTGATTCCGTGCATTCTTGCAAGTTTCTCTACTGATAAGGTGTTTGCTGTTTCCATATAATGTTGATTATATATCATACAACGATATCATCGGATGTTTATTGTAGTTTTATCTGCTTATATTAAAAAATCGATGCGTTATTTGCCCTTGGTCATTTTTAATAAACTCAAATACTCCATCTCGCCCACGATACCATCCTGGTATATCTAAATGTTGATATGGCATTCCATCTTTTCCTAATTGTATGGATCATTGAGGACGGTTCTAATTGATCACTATTCGCGCCCTAGATGATCTTTCATTGATAGTAAGCACTGGCAAAGGTATGAATAAAAACTTATACATCCAAATCTTTTGTCCAAAAAGTGATCATTTAGAACCGTTCCCATTGATTTGCAGACCATTTGATGTCAGAAAGAGACCTTGCACTGGGAGCACACCCTGCCAAGATGCTTGCTAGCAGAATGGCAAGTGCCCCGATAAACACATTCCTAGTCGTAATCATACCTTATATGCTAATTGTTCCACAATGTCAATGGAATTTTGCTGATTATTTGTACATAAAACAAATTGTGTCAGATATGACAGGCTTGTCGTTGCACAGCACAAATTTTGATGGCAATAGTTGCATTGCGCCTGTTTTGCCATAATGTAATGGCAATTCTAAAGATACTCGAATACAGAGTTGGTTCTTCCCATGTGCAGGAAAGGGGTGGGAGTCATCTATCGGGCTGTTGTTAAGGTAAAGTGTGGTATTCTCTGGTGATATGCGTTCAAGCCGATGTACGACTGCCAACGAATCGGGATTCACCCAGAAATCTCCATCCAAACTCATTTCAATCCGATCGCTAAGAGCAGAGAATCCCGTTATTACAACCTTGCCACAATCCACTGCTATTTCTTGATTTGGCTTGCCGTCAACAAGAAGGTGATATGAGGCTTCACAAGATGTGAAGCACAACAACAGGACTATTATTATTGCCGTAAAATCCTTTATCATATAATTTCTTTTTGTTAGTAATTGTTCTTGGCATCACCGTTTCTTAATGCATCCGTTAACAAAACGCAATTAATAGCCTTTTATTGTCGGAAAAAATCAAAAATCTGTCCCGCTGATCGCACTGCTGCTCGTGGCAGCCATGGGATTGCAGGCACAGAGTGAGGTGGGAACCATCACCGTGTCGGTGTGTGACGAAACCGGTGAGCCCCTCAACTTTACGAAGGTGCGCTGAGCGGCCTTTAGCCAGTGCACATGCGATGAGTGAAAACAAGCGGCAGCGTATTCGTTCTGCAAAAGTAAAGTGAGACTTCAGGGCAGCCGCTCCAGGGTTAGAACAGCCACTCCACGCCATAGACCAGGAGCCAGTAGCGGAGAAACTTGCCCACGGCGATGCTCAGGATGGAGATGAGGGGATTGGCCCGCATAAAACCCAGGGTGACGGTGATGGCGCTGCCCAAGATGGGCAGGAAGGCGAAGAAGCCCATCCACGCTCCACGACCGGCCATGAAGCGCTCGGCTCGATCCATCTTCTCCTTCTTGATGTGCAGGTACTTCTCTATCCACTCCAACTTGCCCAGACGGCCTACGTAGTAGTTGAACATCGAGCCGAGCACATTGCCCACGGTGCCGTAGACCACCAGCGGCCAGGCCTCGAGCCGGGTCAGCAGGCTCAGCATGACGGCCTCGCTGGAGAAGGGAACCACGCTGCCCGCCAGAAAGGCGGCAACGAACATACCCCAGTAGCCCCAGGACTCTAAAAACTCAATGAAGGCATCCATAGGTTCAGTATGGTGATGAGCAGCATCAGCACGGCAATGACGATGAAGGCTATGTTGGTGATGCGGGTGCTGGTGAGTGCCACGAAATGGCCTACCAGAGGACTGGCGCAGATGAATGCCAGCCAGATGAACGGATCGAAATACTGCGGCAGGATGGCGACTACAAGCAGGGCCAGGAGGCCAAGATAGGTGAAGAAGCCATAGAGCAGGCGGATGCGGATCTTGTCCTCGTAACTGCGATGCCAGAAGTGGACGATGCCCGTCAGCATCAAGCCTAGGGTCAGAGCATATATGGCGACTTGGCCGACGGTCACGTCGCTATAGTCGAAGGGCACGCCAACCGCCCACAGGCCGGAAAGGTGCTCTGCCAGCGGCGTGAAGTCCTGCGTGTAGATGAACCATAGCGAAAGGAACCAGTAGGGCGTCAGCAGGCCGATGACAGATGATAGCCATATCCGCCAGTTGAATGCCAGCAACTGGGTAGCCATGAGCACCCAGATGGCCGGCACCAGCCAGAGCGTCTGGACGTGCATCATGCTGGCTCCGCCCAGAAAGATGAAGGCGTAGAACACGCGGCCCACGGCCTGTCCGTTCTGGTAGGTGCTGAACAGGAGGAGTAGGGCTGATACGCAGAAAAGGAGTGACAGATTGCCCGTCAGCGAGCCGAACAGCATGCTGGCCATGCACGACAGGGCAATGAACGAGCACGAAATGATGCGGCTGCGAATGCGCAGCAGGGCATTGCCGTTGCTCAGTTCGGCCAGCAGATAGACAGAGGCGGTATAGCACGCCAACTGCGGCCACCAGCCCGCCGTCACCAGTCCGCTGTACAGCCAGACGATGAAGGCGTAGACGGCCATGACGGGCAGCGCGAAGCCACTCTCGGCAATCCTGTTCTGCAGTCTCTTCATTTACAGGTCGGCACCTATATCGCGACGGAAATACTTGTCGGTGAACTGAATCTTCTGTGCTTCGGTGAACGATTTCTGCAGGGCTTCGGCCTTGTCCTGACCATAGGAGGAGACGGCGATGACGCGACCGCCATTGGTGACCACCTGGCCGTCCTTCAGGGCCGTGCCGGCATGGAAGACGATGCTCCCCTCCACCTGGTCGATGCCCGTGATGGGGTAGCCCTTCTGGTAGGCCTCGGGATAGCCGCCGCTGACCAGCATCACGCAGACGGCAGCCCGCTCGTCGAACTGGATGCTGCGCTCGTGCAGATTGCCCTCGGCCACACCCTCAAAGAGGTCGACGATGTCGCTCTTCAGGCGCAGCATGACGCTTTCGGTCTCAGGGTCGCCCATGCGGCAGTTGTACTCGATGACCATCGGCTCGCCCTTCACGTTGATGAGTCCGAAGAAAATAAAG
Organism: Prevotella sp.; assembly: GCA_017483805.1. Lineage (GTDB taxonomy): Bacteria > Bacteroidota > Bacteroidia > Bacteroidales > Bacteroidaceae > Prevotella. The sequence goes on along the minus strand of JAFUUL010000085.1, from coordinate 66,514 downwards.
CCCTTGTAGTCGATGCTTTCAGCCTTCAGGCCTTCCACCGTGGGGCGGATGATGCGGTCCTCGACCTTCTGCATCCATTCTTCTGTAGCAAACGGTACGGGCGAGACGCTGCCCATGCCACCCGTGTTCAGACCCTTGTCGCCTTCACCGATGCGCTTGTAGTCCTTGGCCTCAGGCAGAATCTTGTAGTGGTCGCCATCGGTCAGCACGAACACTGAGCACTCGATGCCGCTGAGGAACTCCTCGATGACCACGCGGCTCGAGGCACCTCCGAACATACCGCCCAGCATCTCCTTAAGTTCGCGCTTGGCCTCGTCGAGGGTCGGGAGGATGAGAACGCCCTTGCCGGCACACAGGCCATCGGCCTTCAGCACGTAAGGCGGCTCCAGTGTCTCCAGAAACTTCAGACCTTCCTCCAGATGCTCGCCGTCGAAGGTCTCGTAGCGGGCCGTGGGGATGCTGTGACGCTGCATGAAGCCCTTGGCAAAGTCCTTCGAGCCTTCCAGCACGGCACCGGCCTTCGAGGGGCCTATGACGGGCACATGCTTCGTCCGTGCATCCTGCTTCAGGTCGTCGTAGATGCCCTTCACCAGCGGGTCTTCAGGGCCTACGACCACCATGTCGATGCCCTTCTCCACCACAAACTGCTTGACGGCCTCGAAGTCGTCGGCCTTCATGGATACGTTTTCTCCCACATTGCCGGTGCCGGCATTGCCGGGAGCAATGAACAGTTTCTCACACTTGCTGCTCTGAGCAATCTTCCAAGCCAGGGCGTGCTCGCGGCCGCCGCTTCCTAACAGTAATATCTTCATAATCGTCTTGCTGATTTCGAAATCTGCTGCAAAGGTAGTGATATTTTTCGTGACCGCAAAGGAAAATGAAGAAAAAGCCAAAATTGTTTGGTGGTTACGGTAGACTCTAAGTGGGAATATCGATGACGAATCGGGCACCCGGGCCTTCGTAACTGCTGTCGAGGGCTACGGTGCCCTCCATCCGGATGGCCAACTGGCGGCAGAGCGCAAGACCCAAGCCGAGACCTTCCTTGAACGTGTCGAGTTTGACGAAACGCTCGAAGATGTGCGAGGCCTCTTCAGGGGCAATGCCGCAACCCGTATCTTCGACGACGATAGTCAGATGCTGCGGATTGTCGGAAACGGAGGCCCGAAGGGTGATGCTGCCTTCGGCGGTATACTTACAGGCATTGTCGAGCAGAATGTCGACCATGCGGCTCAGGTGACTCCTGTTGGTGGACATGGTGAAACCGTCAGGCAGATGGTTCTCAAACATCATCGTGACGCTGTCATTCAGGTTCTCCAGGTTCTCCTTGACCAGTTTCTTGAGCAGGGCGGTGACGTCGACGCCGTCCTCCTTCTCCAGCCATCCGGCAGTCTCATTGATCGACAGTTCGAGTATCTCGTCAATCTGGCGGGTGATGGTGCGCGTGCTCTTCAGCACCATCTTGGCTATTTCCTTCCGTTCCTGGGGAGTCTGCTCAATCTCAGGGTCGGTCATCACCTGTGCGAAGCCGTTGATGATGTTCAGCGGGGTGCGCACTTCGTGGCTCATGTTCTGTATGAAGATGGTCTTCATGTTGTCCGACCGCAGGGCATGCTGGTAGGCTTTGCCCAGTTGCTTCATGTGTCGGCGATGGCTGAACATGATGTAGCCCAACGCAAGAATCAGCAGGACAAGCAGCAGGATGATGACGGCCATGGTGATGGTGCGCGTCTTGGCTGCCGACCGTTCCATGTCGTAGAGGGCCAGTTCGTTCTCGATGCCCTGCATGCTGTTGCTCAGGATGAGCGTGGTGATAGAGTCGTTGGCTATCATGTTCTGGTATTGTGCCTCGTAGGCCTCTTCCCATCGGCCGGCATTCTTGTAGAGGTTGGCAACGATCTCGCCACTCTCGTCGTCGCCCATGCTCTCCTTGGCCAGTTCCACGGCCTGGTCGACCTTGCCCAGATAGGCCAGATGGTAGATTTCAAGACTGCGGCCGCTGACGGACGATAGTCCCTGGGCCTCGCCTTCCTTGTAGTATTGATAGGCTTTCTCGAAGTTTTCCATATCGCCCTGATTATAGTAACTCAAGGCGCGGCGGCACTCGATGTCGAATACACGGTCAGGGGCATACTGGCGGGCTATCTCGGCCGCCTTGTTCAGCAACCTGATGGCCTCTTCAGGGTCATCGTCCATCTCCACGTTGACAATGTTCATGTAGATGGGCGGCATACTCTCGTAGTAGCCATACTGCTCCATCTGTCGGATGACTTCAAGGAAACTCTTCTTGGCCGACTCCTTGTTGCCGCAGTAACGCTGGATGTGCCCCATCATGTTGATGGCCATATACATCTCGGTGTCCAGTTTGCGCTCGCGCAGTTCCTTCGACAGTTGCTGTGCAGCCTTGTAGGCTTCGAAGATTTTCTCCGTGTTCATCAGGAAGACTATCTCGTTGCAGCGCTGGGTGTAGTACACATGCAGGTCGCCTTGGGTGAGCACATAGTCCTCCAGATTCTTCACGGCAGTGAAAAACCGGGCACTGTCGGCGCTGTTGAAGGCATGGCGCATGGAGTCGTGCAGTTCTATGTATTTGGCGTCTTGCTTGATGTCGATACCAGCAAGAGAGGTGATGGTGCATCCCATCATCACAACGAGTGAAATGATATAACGGTTAAAGATCATAGGTTAGCGGTTGATTTCTTATTTGGATGCAAAAGTACGAATTTATTTTAGATTCTCCAAATAAATTCGTACTTTTGTTTACTTGAGGTAGTCCTCGAAGTAGCGGGTGATGCGTTCGTGCAGGTGCACACTGTTGTGGCCCCTCATGTTGTGCCCTTCGCCAGGGTAGACGTAGAAGTCGGGCTGGGTGCCGGCTTCGGCGCACGCCTTGAGGAACGACAGGGCGTGCTGTGGCACCACGGTGGGGTCGTTGTAGCCGATGATGATCTGCAGCCGGCCCTTCAGGTTTCTGGCCTTTGCGATGAGGCTGGTCTTGGCGTAGCCCTCAGGATTCTGCTGCGGCGTGTCCATGTAGCGTTCGCCATACATCACCTCGTACCACTTCCAGTCGATGACGGGCCCTCCGGCCACGCCGACCTTGAAGACGTCGGGATAGTTGGTCATGAGCGAGATGGTCATGAAGCCGCCGAACGACCAGCCGTGAACGCCCAGCCTTTCAGCGTCTACATAGGGCAGCGACTTGAGGTAATCGACGCCCTTCATCTGGTCCAGCATCTCTATCTGGCCCAGTTGGCGGAAGGTGGCCTGCTCGAAGTCGCGGCCGCGGTTCTCGCTGCCTCGGTTGTCGAGGATGAAGACGATATAGCCCTTCTGTGCCATATAGGTCTCCCACGAGCGGCTGGCCCAATGCCACGAAGCATCCACGTTGTGGGCGTGGGGGCCGCCGTAGACGTAGACCACGGTAGGGTATTTCTTCTGAGGGTCGAAGTCGGCAGGCTTCACCATGCGCCAGTAGAGGTCGGTGGTGCCGTCGGCTGCCTTGATGGTGCCGCTCTCGTAGCGGGGCACCACGTAGTCCTGCCAGGGGTTGGGGGCCGTCAACAGCCTGACGCCCTTGCCGTTTGCGGCATTGACGATGTCGATGTTGTTGGGCGTGTTGGGCGTCTGCCACCTGTCGTAGAGACTGGCTCCTGTGGCTGAGAGTACGCCGCGATGCACACCCTCGCCATTGTCCAGCGGGGTGCGCCGTCCGCTCTTCACGTCGACGGCATAGAGGTTGCGCTGCAGGGGATGACGCTCGTTGGAGGCAATGATGATGCTGCGCTGCTTCTCGTTGAAGCCCAGCACATCCATCACCACCCAGGAGCCGCTGGTCAGACGTTTGACCTCTTCACCTTTTATATTAAATAGGTATAGGTGGTTGTAGCCGTCCTTCTGGCTCTGCATGATGAACTTGGTGGCGTCCCAAGGCAGGAACTGGATGGGGTGGAGCGGCTCTACGTACTTCTCGCTGGTTTCGCGGTAGAGTTCGGCGATGCGCTGGCCGTCGGCAGCATTGTAACTGATGAGGCGGCAGTCGTTTTGGTCGCGGTTCAACTCGAACATATAGATGGTCTTCGAGTCAGGACTCCAGGCGATGTTCGTGAAGTAACGGTCTACGGGGTCGGCGGTCTGCAGATACAGGGTGCGCTTGGTCTTCAGGTCGTAGACGCCCACGGTCACCACGTGGCTGGTCATGCCGGCCATGGGGTATTTGTCGGGCTCCTGTTCGGCTACGCGTGGGTCGATGTTCACCTGCGGATAGTCGGTCACCATCGACTGGTCCATGCGGTAGAAGGCCAGTCGCTGTCCGTCGGGACTCCAGAAGAGGCCACCGTCGATGCCGAACTCGTTGCGATGGACGGCCTCGCCGTAGACAATCTCGCGAGAGCCGTCGGTGGTGAGTTGGGTCTCCTGTCCGTCGGCGTCACGCACAAAGAGTTGGTCGTTGCGGGTGAATGCCAGGGCTCGCGACTGCTTGCTCCACGTCTGGTTGCCCTCGCCGCGCTTCACCTCCTGGCTCCAGACGGTTTGACGGGTCTTGAAGTTGTAGAGCACGCGCTGCTTGCCGTTGCGCAGCAGCACCAGCGGCTCATCAGGGTAGGGGTACTGGGCGTTCATGGCCGAGTGCCAGTCGTCGCCAAGGTCTGCCAGATGGAAGACGGCTGTCTTCTCGCCCTTGGCGTTGAGAGTGCCGCCCTCTTCCGCATCCTGATACATCAGTTGGTCGCCCCACCACGTGAGGAACATATTCTTCGGACGCAGGTTGTGGTAGTTGGTGCCTCCGAAGTTGAGGTCTTCCAGCGTGAAAAGTTTCTGGGCTGACATGGGCAGTGATAGTAATGCGAGCAGGGCGATGAGGAGATGCTTAGTCTTCATGCTTCGGATTGAATCGTTTGTTGTTCTTTCTGTCTTTGCCGCTGCGGTCGAAGTGCTCGTGTCCGCCGCGGTTCTCGCTGAACCTCTTGGGGGATCTGGAATCTCTGGATTTTCTAGAATCTCCAGACTCTCTATACTTTTTAGAATCCCTAGATTCCCTGGGCTCCCTTGGCTCTCTGGGGGCTCTGGGCTTTCTGGGCTCCTTGGGCTCCAGGTCGTGGCGGTGGAAGGTGAACGAGCGGATGTCGGCGTCTTCGTTCTCCTCCTGCTCGTCCAGGCGCTGCTTGAACTCGCGGTTCTTCTTGAAGCGGTGCTTCTCGGCCATCAGGCGTTTCTCTTCGTCGGTCTTCACGATGCCGCCTTCGCTACGGAACGACTTCATCTTGCCGTCGAACATCTGGTATTTGCGGAACTCGCACTCCAGCGAACCGTTGAACAGGGGAATCTTGATGCTGGGCTTCAGGCCGATCTGCTCGAAGCACTCCTCGCGATATGAGAGGATCCAGGCCTCGCCGCCCACGAACTGGTGCTTCAGGCGCTCGCCAATCATGCGGTAGGTGCCCAGCAGGTCGGGCGTGGAGATGCGCTCGCCATAGGGCGGGTTGCTCACGAGGATGGCCTTGGCCTTGGGCTGCTGGAAGTCCTTGAAGTCCTGCTGCTCGATGGTGATATCGGCCGTCAGGCCTGCGGCCTTGGCATTCAGGCGGGCCGTGTTGACAGCCTTCATGTCGATGTCGTAGCCATAGATGTGGTGATTAAACTCGCGTTCCTGCGAGTCGTCATTGTATATCTCGTCGAAGAGGTCTGCATCAAAGTCGGGCCACTTCTCGAAGGCATACTCCTTGCGAAACAGGCCAGGGGCCATGTTGCGGGCGATGAGGGCGGCCTCGATGAGCAGCGTGCCCGAGCCGCACATGGGGTCGATGAAGTCGGTCTCGCCCTGCCAGCCGGTCATCATGATCATGCCGGCGGCCAGCACCTCGTTGAGCGGTGCCTCTACCGACTCCTGACGGTAGCCGCGACGATGCAGCGACTCGCCACTGGAGTCGAGACATAGCGTGCAGTCGTCCTCGGCGATGTGGATGTGCAGACGGAGGTCGGGGTTGGCCACCGATATGTTAGGACGCTTGCCGGTCCGCTCGCGGAACTGGTCGACGATGGCGTCCTTCACTTTGTAGGCCACGAACTTCGAGTGGCGGAAGTCGTCGGAGAACACGACGGCATCGACCGTGAACGTGCGGTCATTGTCGAGATACGTGCTCCAGTCCATTGCCTTGATTTTCTCGTAGACGTCGTCGGCACTTCTTGCCTTGAAGTAATTGATGGGTTTCAGGATCTTGATGGCTGTGTGCAGCGAGAAGTTCGCGCGATACATCATCTCTTTATTACCCGTAAACGACACCATGCGTCTACCTATTTGTACGTTGTTGGCCCCCAGTTGGGTCAGTTCTTTCGCCAGCACAGGTTCCAGTCCCATGAACGTCTTGGCGATGAGGTTGAATTCTTGCTCCATTGATGCTTATTGTTTCAAGGTGCAAAATTACTCTAAGTTTGTCAAAGTACAAAATAATTTGCGAAAAACTTTCGTGTTTCAAAAAATATTCGTACTTTTGCAGGTGAATGCTTCAACAACTATATTATTCCATAGGACGAGAGCAAATCCTGGACATACTGATCTGGGCGTTTCTCATTGCCGGAGTGCTTGCGCTGGCCGTTATGCTGTATTGGCAGGTCAGGCAGAGCAAGGCGCTGAAATCTGAATTGGAGCAACTGGGAAAACTTCAGAAGCACAACATTGAATATGAGTTTGTGCTCGAAGCCATGCGGTTGTCTATCTGGCACCTTGATGTGAGGACCATGGAGTTTACTTTCGAACAGGACTTTAGGGAGAAAGGGGATCAGTTCTTTGTCAATGTGGATGGTATGTCTCTGAATGATAGCGTGATGGCTATTGACCCTAATGATGCAGAGCGTGTGGGCAAATCCTTGGAGGCCCTGTGTCAGGGGCGGACCAGTTCCTATCACGAGACCTACCGTGTCCCTGTAACCTTTGGCAATAAGTCGTATTGGGAAGAGAGTTACGCCACGGTGGCTGAACGCGATGTGGATGGTAATCCTGTAAGACTGGTGGGAACCACGATGCGCATCGACGACCGAAAGGCCATGGAGGAAGCCCTCGTTGATGCGCGCAATCGTGCTGAGGAGAGCGACCGCCTGAAGTCGGCTTTCCTGGCCAACATGAGCCACGAGATACGCACCCCTCTGAATGCCATCATCGGCTTCACCAGCGTGCTGCCTGACGTGGAGGATAACGAAGAGCGAAAGATGCTGCTGAACCTCATCCACGAAAACACGCAGAAACTGCTACACATCGTCGACGACGTGGTGAACATCTCGAAGGTGGAGACCGGCAAACTGGAACTGGTGATGATGTCGTTCGACTTGAATAACGAACTGACCATGCAGGCCGATGCCGCCACCAAGGATGTCAAGCCTGATGTGACGGTCAGCACCTCTTTTGCTAATGAGACGCAGTATATCACGACCGACCACAAGTGTCTGGTGGAGATACTTCAGCACTATCTGTCGAATGCGACCAAGTTCACCGATGCAGGCAGCATCGTGGTGGGCTACGACCAGCCCAACGAGGGGCGCATCCGCATCTGGATTAAGGATACGGGCAAGGGCATCCCAGAGAATTTGCAGCAGCGTGTGTTCGAACGCTTCTTCAAGGTCGACGAGTTTGTGCCTGGTGCCGGCCTGGGCCTGAGTATCTGTCAGACGCTGGCCTACAGCCTTGGTGGCAAGGTCGGTGTGCAGTCGGTGCTGGGCGAGGGTTCCACATTCTGGGTGGAGATCCCCATACAGTAGTCAGCCTACAGTTTCCCTTTTTTCCTTCTGCTGATGATGGCCAGTATCCTCTCCAAGTCTTCGGGGTAGGTCAACTTGTCATAGTAGGGCACATCGAAGTCCAGGAAGACCCGTGAGGTTTCAGGCAGTTGCTGTATAGACTCCGTGAGGGGCGAGTCGGCCCTGAAATGGCGGTCTATCAAGTCAAACCGGAAGCCTTCGGGGGTCGACAGCGTGTAGTACTCTTCGCGGTTGACCATCCACTGCCCATATCGTCCTAGGCTGTCCGTAATCTTCCGTGCGGGTGCCACGGCATCATACTGATCGAGCAGCGTGAAGAACTTGTCCAGCACACTGGCCTCCACGGCGGGTCTCACGGCATCGACCACCATCACCTTCTCGCAACTGCTGTGGTCACGGATAAAGTCTAAGCCGTTGCGCTTGGTGACATTCAGTTCGGGGCCACTGGCGCACACGTCTACGGCATATTCTTTGGATAGTTCTTCGTGGTAGTTCGGATGGGCCACCACCAGGATGGCATCAGACTGAAGGCTTTGCTTGCAGGCATCGATGACATACGAGATGACCTTGCGGCCACCCATCTCAACATACTGTTTAGGTACGCTGCTGCCAAAGCGCTCGCCCACGCCTCCGGCGGTAATCATAATAATGTTTTTGTCTGTCGGTCTCATTGCAGTTCTTTTTTTGCTATCAGGAATTTACCTTTCATGATGCAAATATACGAATAAATCTCGAAAAACTTTATTTTTCTTTTCGTTTTTTGCATAAAATGATTACCTTTGCGGCCAGATTCAGAAAGGATTCATGGAAAAGAAGAGTTTCAAACAACTATTGAGAGAGTCGTTCAAGTCGAATGATACTGAGGAGTGGCTCGATATCTACTTCACCCGTCCCATAGGGCTGGTGTTTGCCCTGATGTGGATAAAGATCGGAGTGACGCCCAACTTCGTCACCATCCTGTCGATGTTCCTGGGGGCCGGGGCCGGCTATTGCTTCTATCACACCGACCTGTGGTGGAACGTGGGGGGCGTGGTGCTGATGATGCTGGCCAACTTCTGCGACTCTACCGACGGGCAGATGGCTCGCCTGACTAATCATAAGACACTCATCGGACGTATGCTCGACGGCTTTGCCAGCGACGTGTGGTACTTCTTCTGTTATCTGGCCATCTCGCTGCGCCTATGGACGGAGAACATCCCCTTTACGGAGGTGCAATGGGGCATCGGGGGCTTCCTGCTCTGCGGCTTCGCCGGCCTCTACTGGCACGCCAAGCAATGCCAGTTGGCCGACTACTATCGTCAGATTCACCTCTACTTTATCAAAGGCGAGGCTGGCAGCGAACTGAACAGTTATGCTGCCGAGAAGGCCGTCTACGAAGGCCTGCCCAAGAAGGGAGCCTTCTGGTCGCGCGTGTTCCACTATTTCTATATGGGCTGGTGCAAGAAGCAGGAGCGCAATACGCCTGCCTTCCAGTCTTTCTTCCGTGAGGTGAAGGCGAAGTATCCCAATGCAGCCGATATGCCGCAGTCGTTGCGTGATGACTTCCGCCGCAGGAGCCTGCCGCTGATGTGGATGACCAACGTGCTGACTCACAACACCCGCGCCACTGTGCTCTACATTGCCTGCCTGATCAACCTGCCGTGGATATATCCCTTGTTTGAGATCACGGTGCTGGCAGCCCTCTACGAGTATATGAAGTATCGCCACGAGAAGTTCTGTAAGCAGATGAACCATGCAGACTAAGGCCCTTATCCTATCAGATAATAACAGACTTAACCGAATTGATATATGAACATTATTCTGGCAGACCCTCAGGACATCACGAGAGCAGGGATGATGTATGTGCTCTCCAATATGGACAGTATGCAGTTCCGGCAGGCAGAGGATAAAACCGAAATGCTGCTGCAACTGGATAAGAACCCGGATAGTGCGGTGGTGCTCGACTACACGCTGTTCGACATCAACGATGTGGACGAGATGCAGATTCTCTGCGAACGCTTCCCCCAGACCCGCTGGATCATCTTCAGTTTCGACCTGACTTCCGATTTCGTGCGCCGTCTCGTGGCCATTGGCCACCAGTTCAGCATCCTGCTCAAGGACTCGCCATTGCGGGAGATACGGGAGTGCCTGCTCTTCGTCAGCCAGCGGAAACGCTACATCTGCCAGCGCATGACGGAGATTTTGCTTGCTCCCGCCGCCCCTCAGGAAGAGGATCATCACCTGACGAAGACGGAGACGGAGATCCTGAAGGACATCGCCATGGGGCAGACCACCAAGGAGATTGCCGAGCGCCGCTATTCCAGTTTCCACACGGTGAACACCCATCGCAAGAACATCTTCCGCAAGTTGGGGGTGAACAATGTGCATGAGGCCACCCGCTATGCCTTGCGGGCCGGCCTCATCGATACTGCCGAATATTACATTTAGTTTTTATCCCGTGCCTGTCCCGGTTGGTCTCATCGGCCGGAGTCACCGCTCAGGAATCGCAGTTCTGCCTCCAGCATCTCCAGTTTGGGCATGGGGCAGCCGCCTTCGCGGGCCATCGTGAGGGGACGAGTGTAGAGATAGTCGAGTTCCATAGGGCGGTGGAAGTCGAAGTCAAGTTTCATCGAAGGCGAGTAGGGCGTCATCTCGTCGGTCATCTGAATCATCTTGTCAGCAAAGGTCTCGTCGATGTTCTTCACCCCCAAGTGGCGGGCGGCATTGACGACCTCCATCATCTGCTCGCGAATCAGGCGACGCGTGGCGGGATGCTTCAGCAGCAAGTCGGTCTGCGTGTTCAGGGCCACCGTCATGCCGTTGAACGGCATATTCCATACGGCTTTCTTCCAGCGGGCCTCCAGATACTCCACCTGTCCGGCCTTCACGCCGGCGGCATTGAAGTCGGCCAGCACCTGCAGAAACTGGGTCTCGTCCTTGCAGGAGTAGTTGCCCAGGTTGATCTGTCCGTAGCACTGGTGGTTCACGCGGCCCGGCTCGCTCTTGGCCGAGCAGATGAAGGCCAGGCCGGCAGCCAGTTGCAGCGATGGGAACATCTGCTGCACGTCTTCCTCCAGTCCCAGTCCGTTCTGTATCAGCACCACCAGCGTTTGCTTGTGAAGCAGCGGCGGCAGCAGTGACTGCAGCAGGTGGTTGTTGGTGGACTTCAGGCAAACCAGCACCACGTCGCACTGGGGCATATCCTCCACCTTATTATATATATAGGGATGATCCAGATGGAACGAACCGTCGCAGGAGTCTACCTGCAGGCCGTTCTCAAGCACGAAGTCGTAGTCGCGATGCAGCAGGAAGTGCACCTCCCGTCCGCTCTGTGCCAGCCGCGCGCCGTAGTAGCCGCCGATGGCACCAGTACCAATAATACCGTATCTCATTGTGTTGATTTCTATCGGAATGAGTCCGTCAGTAGTTTAATTTCTATCTGTGGGGCGATGCGCTCGTACAGGATGTTGTAGACTGCATCGAGGATGGGCATGTTGACGTGCCAGTGGCGGTTGATCTCCTTCATACATTTCGTGCCGAAGTAGCCCTCGGCTATCATCTCCATCTCCATCTGAGCACTCTTCACGCTGTAGCCCTTGCCGATCATCGTGCCGAAGACGCGGTTGCGCGAGAAGTTGGAGTAGCCCGTCACCAGCAGGTCGCCCAGATAGACCGAGTCGTAGACATTGCGCTCTATGGGGTGGACGCTCTGCAGGAAGCGGTTCATCTCCTGCACGGCGTTGGCCATCAGCACGGCTTGGAAATTGTCGCCAAACTTCAGGCCTGAGCAGATGCCGGCGGCAATGGCGTAGACATTCTTCAGCACGCTGGAGTACTCGATGCCGATGACGTCGGTCGATGTCTTGGTCTTGATGAACTGGCTGTTGAGCACCTCGGCAAAGGCCTGCGCCTTCTCCATGTCGGAGCAGCCCACGGTGAGGTAGGACAATCGCTCCAGTGCCACCTCCTCGGCATGGCTGGGACCACCGATGCAGGCCAGGTTGTCGTGGGGTACGTCGAACACCTGATGGAAGAACTCCGTGCAGATGAGGTTCTCATCGGGCACGATGCCCTTGATGGCCGTGACAATGAACTTGTCCTTCAGTCGCGTCTTCAGTTTGCGCAGATGGTTCTTCAGATAGGGCGAGGGGATGACGAACACCAGTGTGTCGTAGGCCTCGATGATTTTGTTCAGGTCGCTGTTGAACTGAATCTCGCCGATGTTGAAGTGGACGCTGGTCAGATAACTGGGGTTGTGGCCCAGACGGCGGAAGTCCGCAATCTGGTCGTCGCGGCGCATATACCAGCCGATGTGGTACGTGTGCTGCACCACTATCTTGGCTATGGCCGTTGCCCACGAGCCGCCGCCTATAATCGCTATCTTACCGCAGTCAAACATTTGCCTTGTCAATCCACTGCTGCACTTCGTCGAGTGACGGTTTCTCGTAGCCGAGTTTGAACTTCTTGTTGATTTCGCCTATCTTCTGCTGCAGGCCCTGGGCCTTCTCGTCCTTGATGTCCTGAATGAGATAGAAGCCGGCCTTGCGCAGCACGTAGGCCCAGTCCTCAGGCACGCCAATGGCGGCCCACTCCTGAATGCTGCTCTGCGGAGCCTTCTTCTCGGGCTTCATCTGTGGGAACAGCATCACCTCGCCGATGGTGAACTTGCCTGTGAGCAGCATCACCAGACGGTCGATGCCGATGCCGATACCAAACGTCGGCGGCATACCATATTGCAGGGCGCGCAAAAAGTCGTGGTCGATGATCATGGCCTCGTCGTCGCCCTTGTCGGCCAGTCGCATCTGCTCCTTGAAGCGCTCCTCCTGGTCGATGGGGTCATTCAACTCAGAGTAGGCATTGGCCAACTCCTTGCCGTTCACCATCAGTTCGAAGCGTTCGGTCAGTCCGGGCTTCGAGCGGTGCATCTTGGTCAGGGGCGACATCTCTACGGGATAGTCGGTGATGAAGGTGGGCTGGATGAAGGTGCCCTCGCAGAACTCACCGAAGAGTTCGTCGATCAGTTTGCCCTTGCCCATGGTCTCGTCTACCTCCATGCCCTTCTCCTTGCAGAAGGCGCGAATCTCGTCTTCCGTCTTGCCGTCGCAGTCGAAGCCAGTCTTCTCCTTGATGGCGTCAAGGATGGGCAGACGGCGGAAGGGAGCGCGGAACGAGATGACGTTGCCGTCGATCTCCACCTCGGGCTTGCCGTTCACGGCTGTGCAGATCTGCTCCAGCATATTCTCAGTGAAGGTCATGCCCCACAGCAGGTCCTTGTAACTCACGTAGAGTTCCATGCAGGTGAACTCGGGGTTGTGGGTCTTGTCCATACCCTCGTTGCGGAAGTTCTTGCCCATCTCGTAGACACCCTCGAAGCCGCCCACGATGAGGCGCTTCAGATAGAGTTCGGTGGCGATGCGCATATACATGTCCTGGTTGAGGGCATTGAAGTGGGTGATGAACGGACGGGCCGATGCACCGCCGGCAATGTTCTGCAGGATGGGGGTGTCCACCTCCGTGTAGCCAGCATCGTCGAGGATGCGGCGCAGGGTGCGGATGATGGTGGCGCGCTTCAGGAAGGTGTCCTTCACGCCCTCGTTGACAACGAGGTCCACGTAGCGCTGACGGTAGCGCAGTTCAGGATCGTCGAACTTGTCGTAGGCCACGCCGTCCTTGTATTTCACGATGGGCAGGGGCTTCAGGCTCTTCGACAGCAGCGTCAGTTCCTGGGCGTGGACGCTGATCTCGCCGGTCTGCGTACGGAACACAAAGCCCTTCACGCCGATGAAGTCGCCGATGTCGAGTAGTTTCTTGAAGACCGTGTTGTACAGTTCCTTGTCATCGCCTGGGCAGATGTCGTCACGGGTGATGTAGACCTGTATGCGGCCCTTCGAGTCTTGCAGTTCTACGAACGATGCCTTACCCATGACGCGCTGTGTCATCATGCGGCCGGCAATGCTCACTTGGCGAGGTTCGTCCTCGTCGCGGAAGTTCTCGCGGATTTCTGTGGAAAAAGCATTTGTGGGGTATTCTGCGGCGGGGTAGGGGTTGAGGCCCATCTTGCGCAGTTCGTCCAGCGACTGGCGGCGCAGTATCTCCTGTTCACTCAGTTCAAGTATATTCATAATCCTTCTTTTGTTTGCATTTTAGGCTGCAAAGTTACGAATTATTTTTGAATTCATTCGCAATTTAATATTATTTATGTAACTTTGCGTTGTTCTGCACTCATTTTTTTGTACCTTTGCACCTCGAAAGCGCAAAGTGATGGAGAAGGAAACGCGTGGACATCGGTTTGTAGAGGGGCTGGGCATCATGATTATCGTGCTCGCCCTGGTGCGTTGTGCCTTTCCGGGTGTCAGCACGCCGCAGGTGGCTCAGGTCGCTGAGACGGCCGACAGTCTGCAGACGGATACGGTGATCACGGCTCAGGTGGAAACACCTGTCGAGGAGTCTGCGCCCAAGTCGGACTATCAGGTGCCTGAGACCCGTCAGGTGGCCACCCGCTATCTGGCCGACGGACAGCGGCCCCATCGCATCAAGGGCGTGACCAGTTATGATAAGGCATTCCCCGACAGCAACTACGTGCAGTTGGTTGCCGCTCAGTATTGGGGCGTCAATCCTGTGAAAAACCGCCAGAACGCAGAGGCCCGTAGTGACGAACTGGTCTATATGGCCGCTTCACCTTATTATTATGTAGACCCTCTGCAGCGCAGCATCCCCTATCTGGTGCCCCGTGCCGCCATCCTCTTGCAGGACATCGGTCAGGCCTTCTTCGACAGCCTGCAGGTGAAGGGCATCCCCTTGCATCGCCTGATTGTGACCAGCGTGCTACGCACTGAGGAGGATGTCATGAAACTGCGCCGCGTCAATACCAATGCTACCGAGCAGTCGTGCCATCTCTACGGCACCACCTTCGATATCTGTTACAATCGCTACAAGACGGTGGAGGATCCGGAAGGGCCCCATCGCCCTGGCGTGCGGGATGACTCGCTGAAGTACGTGCTCTGCGAAGTGCTCGACGATATGCGCCGGCAGGGCCGCTGCTACATCAAATACGAGCGGAAGCAGGGCTGCTTCCATATGACTGTTCGTTAAATATCCTTAAATCGCGGCTTGCTGTTGTCACATTAGGCCATCAAGCGTGTATTATTGATAGAAACGAACATCAATAATAACCCTTTAAAAACGTATAGCAATGATGAAACAGACCATTCGAATCGTAGCCACACTGCTGCTCCTGATGGGGCTTGGCACGATCAGTACGCAGGCTCACACCACGGGCGAACGGCAGACCACATCTTACAGTTTCCACAACTTCACGACCCTGAAGGTGAGCGGCGTTGCCAGCGTGTTCTTCACGCAGGCCGACAACTACAGCATCACCGTCGAGGAGAGCGACAACCCCAATCTGGAGACCATCGTCGAGGAGAACGGCCAGACGCTTGTCATCAAGACGAAGACCAAAAGGGAGGGAATAGGCAATGCCAGTTCGCCCGTCATCCGCATCACGGCGCCGCGACTGACCGGCGTGAAGACCTCAGGGGCTGCTAAGTTGAGCGTGGAGCGTCTGAAAACCAACGACCTCAGCCTCGATTTCAGCGGAGCCGCAAAGGCTCGCTTCAAGGATGTAGACTGCAGGGCACTGACGGTGGATGCCAGCGGTGCGGTGCACGTCAGCACGGGCAAGGTCAACTGCGCCTCGCTGAAGATGGATGTCTCTGGCGCCTGCAAACTGAAGACGAAGGTGGGGGCCAAGGGCAACGGTCGACTGAAGTTCAGCGGTGCCTCGCAGAGTGATATCGACTTCAAGGGCGACCGTCTTGACCTGAGCAGCAGTGGAGCCGGCAAACTCGACCTGCACGTAGACTGCAAGACGCTGGTGGCTACCAACAGCGGTGCAGCCAAGGTGAACATCAGCGGCACGGCCGACGACACGCAGATTGATGCCAGCGGCGTGGCCAAGATCAATACTTCGGGCTTGAACCAATACTAAGATTTCTGTCACGATGACGCAAGAGGAACTGCAACGGGAGGTGGAGCGTGTGAGACCGGCACTGGTCTCGCAGGCCCGCCGCTACCTCGGCCCAACCGGCGAGGCAGAGGACATCGTGCAGGACGCGATGCTCAAACTCTGCCTGTTGCGTGAGCACTTGCGTGCCCCTATCGACTCGTTTTCCTCAGTGCTGGTGCGCAACCTGTCGCTCAACTACCTGCGGCGCACTCGCAAAATGGAATCTCTCTCAGACATTGACACCGTGGTGGACGAACTGGCCGACAGCACTGGGGACGAGTCGACGGAGCAACTGATGCACATCGTGGAGACGCTGCCCCCACGTCAGCAGACCATCATCCGTCTGCACGACATGGAGGGCATGGACTATCGGGAGATCTCCCTGTTGACAGGCATGCCGGTGACGGCCCTGCGCAAGTCGGCTAGCCGCATCCGCTGGCAAATCCGTCTGCGCTACTTGGCTGCCATCTCCGCCGTAGCCGCTTTATTAATAATAGGTGTATGGGGCTATCGCTCCTATCGCTGGCAGCAGTTCGCCGACCGCTATGAGGGTTCATACGTGATTGTCGACGGCCAGCGCATCGACGATCTGCGGGAGATTCGTCCCCAGATTGAGCAGACGTTGGCTGCTGCCGATCATATTGAGAGCAGTCTGATGGCCCAGAGCCTGGTGCGTGATGCCGAGGCCGATGTGCTGCAGAGCATCGGCGACCCAGACGAGCGTCGCAGACTGGAGGAACTGTTGGGGAATTGAGAATTTAGAATAGAGAGTTATGATAAGATTTGTGAGATATTGTGGATTGCTGCTGTTGTGCTGCTTGTGGCTGACGATGCCCGTCAGTGCGCAGAACAGCATCGACAAGATGGTGGAGAACTATTCCACCGTGGGGTCCTCTAAGTACACTTCCGTTGTGGAGCGTGATCCTGACACCCGTCAGGTGCAGAAGGTGGTCAAGGTGCTGCAGGTGCCGGGTCATCAGACCGGCCAGTTTCGTGCCGCTTTTATGAAGGAAAAGGAAACAGGCACCTTCACCCATCAGCAGCAGGATGACGAGCAGACGCTGACCCTCACCTGCGAGACCCCTCAGCAGGCACGCATCTATATGCTCCGTCTCTCCGGCCGCCACACTCATTACCATAGCGGCAAGGTGACCATCATCGTTAAGATGAAGCGGTGACTTCCTGTGATTATTTCAATATGAGCATCCAATGGAAGTTTCATCCTATCGTCCACGCAATCCCGGCCACGACTATTTTGGACGTGGCACCTATTTAATCACGCTGGTAGTAAGCGGCAGGGAGCCCCTGTTGTCTCGTTTACCCTCTGTCGTAACCAATCTTGGTCGCAACAGCCTGGCGCTCACCCCTCTTGGCGAGGCCGTCGAGGAGGCTTGGCAGCAGACGCCTGCCATCCAGGCCACCCATGGTAATCGTGTAGCGGTTCATGCCTCGGTGTGCATGCCCGATCATTTTCATGGTGTCATTGAAGTGTTGGAGCCAATGGAGTGGAGTCTTGGAGATATCATCCAGGCTTTCAAATCCGCCTGTACCAGCAAATGGCAGCAGCAACAGGGCCTCCCTTCTTCCACCAATCGGCCAATTTTGGCCGATTGTAAAGGAGAGAAAGCCCCCTTATGGCTACAGGAAAAGGCGGCCAAGCATAACGATGAGGCGTCACTGCTGCGCATCCTGTCAAAGAAACAGCGCAGGGAATACTATTCCTTCGTAGGTCGAGGCCAACGTCCGCTTTTCGATGAAAACTACGATGACACGGTATGTCTTGATGACCGTCATCGCAGGGCGATGATTGCCTATGTGAACGATAACCCTCGGCGTGCCATCCTGCGACGGATGTTGCCTGATGTGATGCAGCGTTGTTTGCATGTGGAGATTGGAGGGCGAGTCTATGGTGCATTCGGTAACCTGTTCTTGCTTCGTTGGGCTCGTAAGGTGCAAGTCATGTGTCATCGTCGCCACCCCGTCACTCGACAGCCTTACGAGGAGACAGAAGATTACTCCAATGACCGTCACTGTTGGGAAACCGCCATTCTGGAGGGTGCTACCGTCATCGTGACGCCAGGTGTTTCGCGCGGAGAACTGCTGATGAAAAATGAATGTCTGGATAAGGGATTCCCGCTGATACACCTGCAGAAGGAACCTATCGGCCCGTATTGGAAACCTGAGTTAAGGCGATTTGAGGCTTGTGCCCGTGGCAATCTTCTGATTCTGGCACCTTGGGGTCTTGACGAGATGAATGGTGTGGGTGGCATTCCTGCTGAGAGCGATTATAGTCGTTTCCATAATCTGAACATCCTTGCTGCCGAGATTTGTGCCTTTGAGGGAGAGGCGAAGATTATAAGAGGTCGATAGAAGATAGTGTGCTACAAAAAACAGGCTGCATCGGGTGGTGCAGCCTGTTTTTTGTATGAAGGTCTTCAATTAGTTGCTTGCACTTACAAAGTATGCATTCATAACCTCAATCTTACCGTTGTAGGAACCGCGTGTGCCGACGATGGTCAGCGTGGTGCCGTTCTTGATGCCATACTTCGTGACCAATTCCTGGAAGAGTTTCTTGGCACCACCCTTTTCAGAAAGTACGCCATAGACATAAACAGAACCTGTGCTGTCTTCAAGGTCGAAGTTGCCATACTGGTCACCATCTTTCAGGTTCTTGACGGTGCCTGTCAACTGGTACCAAACATCGCTGCTTTCGGCAGCAGCATTAAAGTCGGCAATCGTGATAATCTTGGAACCATCAGCACCGGTCTGACTGTTTCCATTACCGTTGTCACCGCTTTCCACACTGACAAAGTAAGCATTCATCACTTCAATCTTGCCATTGTAAGAACCGCGGTTGCCAATGATAGTAATCTTGACACCATCCTTCAGACCATACTTTGTGACCAATTCCTGGAAGAGTTTCTTTGCACCTCCCTTTTCAGACAGCACGCCGTAAACATAAACCGAACCAGTCTCATCTTCGAGATCGAAATTGCCATACTGATCACCATCCTTGAGGTTCTTGATGGTACCAGTCAGTTTGTACCAAACATCGGTGCTCTCTGCTGCGGCATTAAAATCTGCAATAGAGACGGCTTTGGCTTCATCGCCGCTGGGGTTGCTATTGCCACCGCCAGGGTTAGTGCCAATCTCCTTGCCATCGAGGATGGCGAAGGTGACGGTCTTCAGACCGGTTGCACCGAAGTACTTCTCGATGTTGCCATAGAGAGTGACCTCTTTCTTATAGTTGCCGGCATTGTCCTTCAGATTCAGAGATGTGCGGATGTCACCGCTGGGGAGTTGAACGGGCATACACTTGGTTACGTCGGTCTCGTCGGCAGAGGCTGCAATGAGGATGTTGGTCTGAGTGTCGCTGGTGGCAGAGAATGCTGCACCAGTAGAGAGCACCTGACCAGATACACTACCTACGATAAAAGCCTTCACATAGACACCAGTGCCGCTGCCTGCTGCCAATGCATCTGTAACGCTGTAGGGAGAGTCGGCTGTGCCTTTGCCACTTTCACCGCTGGGCGTGTTGCCACCGCCAGCCGTGTACTTCACTAGATAGTTGCCCTTGGCAATCTCGGGAGTCATGTTGTCATTCTTTACATACTTCTGCAACTGTCCATAGACTACAACCTCATCGCCTGCCTTGAGGGCATCGACTCCACTGAACTGAGCGTTGTCAAGGCCGTTACCTGCATAGACGGTAATCGTGTTGTTGTCGGTTCCGTCCTCTGAAATGAGGTAGTTCAGGTTCTTGTACTGGTCGAAGTTGGCGGCGGTGGTGGTCACCTTGACAACCTTACCCTTAACGAACCAGAATTCTTTTGTGGTTGCATTGTCATCAAGTGCGTTGATGGCTGACAGTGCCTCGGCGACGCTCTTGGGGGCGTCCTTTGTGCCAATAGTTTCTCCGTCATCACTGCCATCTGTGATTTTACCATTGAGTGAATAGATATATGTTCCAGTGGTGAACTCTGGTGTGTTCCCCATGTAGTTTACAACGGAACCGCACATGATCACTTCATCGCCAGCCTTTATTTGGTCGGCTGATGTGAACGGCTTGTTCTCCAAATAGTTGGAACGATAAACGAGCAACTGGTTGGCACCATCCATATTGTCTGCAATGTTAAACTGTGCATTCCAATATTGTGTAGAGACGCCTGCCCCTAAGTCTGAAATTACACCTTTTACATATATAACATCAGAATTGACATCGGCCCCCAGGTCTTTGATAAGGGCCTGAGCGGCTGCCACATTATACGGATCCTCTTTGGTTCCGCTGCCTGCAGGCTCAATGACTACTTCTGGTTCGCTGCCCTTGTTACCATTGTACGGATTGTTGTACGGCTCGGGCACATCTTCACAGGCTGTGAAGGTGAATGCTGCGATGGCCACGGCCATCATCATATTGAATATCTTTTTCATAATATCTAATTTTCTTAACTCTTAATTCTTAACTCTTAACTAAAAAATTACTTCACTTCCTCGATGTCGTCGATAGAGCGGACAATGATCTCCCACTGGTCGCGATAGCGCTTGAAGACACCGGTGATGTTGACCTTGCCGGTGGGCAACTTCAGGGCTGCGAAGTCAGCATAGTTGCTGGTGTAGATCTGCACACCGCCCGTCTGTCCGTCAGGCTGCTCCTTGAAGTACCAAGAGGTGGAGTAGTCGGGGTGAGAGTAGGTGGACTCGCCGGCGATGAAAGGCACGTTGCTGACGTACTGCTTGGTGTCGCTGTTGTAGTAGCCGCCATTCTTGATGCTCACGTTCTTCAGGACACCCAGTTTGCCGGCATCGTTGGCGATGTTCCAAGTGGTCTTGGCACTGCCGTCGGCAAAGAGTTCAGGCTCGATGCGCATACGGTAGCCTGTATAGGTGAAGTGCTCCTGCCAGAGGGCGCGGGGCATGCGGCTCACGCTGACGTCGCCAGACGAACTGGTGTAGGGCGTGCCGATGGTGGCACTCTTGCGATAGTTGCCTATGTAGAGGCCTTTCAGGTCGATCAGGATCTCGGTGCCTTCAGGCAGATAGCCGAAGATGCCGCCCTGGGAGATGCCGATGAAGATGGCACCCGTGGCATCCTGCACGGAAATCTCGTTGTACATGTTGCCCTGCACGTCGTTGGCCGTGACCACGGCTTTGATTTGCAGGTCCTCAGTGATCTGCTTGTAGATACCCTCGGTCGACACCTCATTGCTGAACTTGTTTTTCAGTGCCTGAATGGTGATGACGTTGGCCTCCTTGATGTCAGGATTGCCATAGAGGGTGTCGTCGGTGCCGGGCTCGTCCCAGTCGCCGTTCATACATCCGGTGAAGATGCCGCAGACAAGTGCTAATAATAAATAATGTATCTTTTTCATATCCGTGTCAGCATTTAGAATTTATAGGCAATGTTGAGCATACCGTTGATGCCATAGGCATAGTACTTGAAGGGGTTCTTCTGGAACTGGTAGGCACGCACGTTGTCGCTGGCCGTGTAACTGGAGCGGCTCTGCTCGTAGCCACCGGTGACGATGTCCTGATTGTTCAGCAGGTTGGTGATCATCAGGTTGATGCTCATCGAGCGGCCGTGCTTCAGCCAGAGGCTCTTGCCGATGGAGAGGTCGAGCATGAATCCGCCCTTGCCCTTGGCCTGTGCCACAGCACTCTCCAGGGGGATGGTGGTGCCGTCCTTGTAGACGGGCTCGAAGTCCAGACGGCTGCGACGGTCGAGCGTCGACTGGTAGCGGTAAGAGGGCGAGTAGGAGAGGTAGATGCGGTCGTAGTAGTTGCCGTTCAGGTCGATGAACCAGCCGCTCTTGTGGTAACTCAGGATGAGGCTCAGTGCGGTGAGCGGTGTGCCGGCCTCGCGCATGTTCTTATTATATACAGTCTCGGGTTCGCCGTTGTTGGCATCGTTGAAGGTGCCCTTGGTGCTGCTCATATACCACACCTGGGCGTTGTTGGTGTTGCGGGCCTCGCTGACGGTGCCCAGGGTCTTGATGCTGATGGCATCAGTCACCTTGAAGTTCAGACCCCATTCCACGCCGTAGTATTCCTTGTCGATACCCGTCATGGAGACGTAGGAGAACGAGTTGATGTCGTCGAAGTAGAAGTTCTGCCACTCGGTGACGTCCTTCACGATGGCGCCGTAGGCCATGATGTTGGCCTTCAGCCACGAGTTCTGCATCTGGTAGCCGATCTCAGCAGAGAAGTTCTTCTCGTTCTTCAGGTCGACCACGAAGTCGTTGTTCATCTCGGGCGAGACGAAGGCTGTCTGGGCCTGCGGAGCACGCACGTCGACGCCGAAGCCGCCAGTGATGGTGTGGCCGTGGCCGAGGTTGGCCGTAGCACCCATCTTGCCGCCACCCTCCAGGAAGTGGGCGGTGCCGCTCTTGCCGTAGGAGTTGTCGAGGAACATACCGTTGCGCATCTTGCCGTCGCGCTGCATCTCTACGCCGCCGATGCGTCCGCTGACGAAGGCATGGGTGTTGCCCGTGTTGACGCTATAGGTGGTGAAGAAACTGGCCTTGTCCACCAGGATGTTGTAGTTGTAGCCGAACTTGTCGCCCTCACGCACCACGGCGTTGGGGTTGTTGGCGTCATACTGCACCTCGGGGTCGAGCATCGAGTAGGTGCCCAGGGCGTAGGTGTTGATGTTGTGGTAACTGTTGGCACCCATCAGGTCGTCCATCGTCTGGTAGTGCATACCCTTGTTGGTGGCCAGTTGCATGCCGAGCGTCAGGTGCTGGTCCTTCGTCAGGTCCACGTTCAGGTTGCTGGCCAGCGATATGTTCAGGTTGTCGTTGTGCTTAGCCTGGATGAAGTACATGGCGTCAGCGCCCTGCAGGTTGGCGTTCTTGTTGGCGTAGTAGAGTTTGTCGAAGTCAATCTGACGGTCAGCCTTGTAGCCCGACATGAAGTTCTTGGCACGCAGCCAGTCGCTCAGGCCCTGCTCGGTGCGGTTGGCCTCGTCGGCCTCAAACCACACGTCGTAGTAACTGCTGGGCAGGTTCTTCCAGTAGTTGGGGTGGGGGTTGTCAGAGTTGTTATAGTTCAGGCGTGTGCTCTTATACATCGAGTAGCGGCCGGTCAGCGTGGTGACCAACTTCATCTGGTTGTTGATCTTCCAGTCCCAGGTCATCATGGCCGTGGGGGCGAAGTCGTTGACCACGCGTGAGTTGCGCTTGTGGCCGTTCTGGTAGCCCCAGTAGGGGTTGTAGAAGCGGTCGTTGGCCAGCCAGTACATCTCGTCGGTGGCGGCACCCTGCGATGCACGCTCGGTGGGGTTGCCCCAGGTGACCAGCGAGAGGTGGTGCTGGTCGTTGATGAACTTCTCGGCACCGAAGAAGTAACTCAGCGCGTTGTAGAACGTACCGTCCACATAGGCCGTCTGCATGTTGGCCCAGCGGTAGGTCAGGTTGGCCGAGAAGGCCCATCCGTTCTCCATCACACCACTATTATAAGTGTACATGCCACGCAGCGTGTAGTTGCGGTTGGCACCGCTCAGCGTGATGCGATGGCCCGTGGCAAAGGCCGACGGGCGGAAGTTGTAGTTGTTGGAGCCTGCCAGGGCCGACATGGCGAAGTTGTTGTCCTCGAAGGGCAGCGAGTTCTCCATGCCGCGGGTCTGCTGGTTCAGTCCGCCCACCAGTGAATAGCGGAACTGGCCCGTCTCCATGTCGTTCATCTGGACACCATTGATGTAGATGTCGTTGTACTTCTGGTTGAAAGCACGGTAGCGGAAGCGCATCGGGCTGAAGAGATATCCCACCTGCGAGGCATAGACATTGGAGTTTGAGCCCGTGATGGTGACGTTGGCCGACATATCGTCGTCCTCGCCCAACTGTGCTTCCGTGAATGTGAACGCCTGCTCGTCCTGCATACCCTGAATGCTCAGCGAGTCGATCGTCTGAGCCATGGCGGCAGGGGCGACGCAAAGCGTCAACACCAAGAATTTCAGTCTTTTGTTCATAAATTTAGATTTGAGTTATTGTTATTTGCTGCAAAATTAAGAAAAAAATACGGAAATACAAAATTATTCCAAATATTTTTCTTATCTTTGCACCATTATTACTGATCTGATATGAAGAAGACATTCGCTTTATTGGCACTTTTGTTCCTCATTGGAACCAGTGCAGCCCGTGCAGACGAGAAGAAGTTCGCGCTCTACGGGGTGGGATTCTACAACCTGGAGAACCTGTTTGACACCTGTCACGATGAGGGGCACAACGACTATCAGTTCCTGCCCGACGGACAGTATAAGTGGACGGGACTGAAGTACAGACACAAACTGCAGAACATGGCCCGCGTGCTCTCAGAGATGGGCACCGACAAACTGCCTGGCATCGGCTGTGCCGTCATCGGCGTGGCAGAGGTTGAGAACGCCAAGTGCCTGGCCGACCTGTGTGAGCAGGAACCGCTGAAGGCCCGCAACTTCCAGTATGTCTTGATTGAGGGCCCCGACCGCCGTGGCATCGACTGTGGCCTGCTCTATAATCCCCGCTTCTTCACCGTTCGCGACGTGAAACTCGTGCCCTATGTGCAGGAGTTGGAGAAGGACAGCACCTACTACACCCGTGGCTTCCTGACCGTCAGCGGCACGCTGGCCGGCGAGCATGTGACCGTCATCGTCAACCACCTGCCTTCGCGCTTCTCCGATTCCTTCTACCGTGAGTCGGGCGGCCGTCAAATCCGCCAGGTGAAGGACTCGCTGCTGAGGGACGATCCCAACGTGAAGGTTTTCATCATGGGCGACATGAACGATGACCCGCAGGACAAGTCGATGGCTGAGGCCCTGGGTGCCAAACGCAAGGCGAAAGACGTGGAGACTGGCGGCCTGTGGAACCCCTGGTGGGACACGCTGGCCAACGGCACCGGCACGCTTGTCTACGACGGCAAGTGGAACCTGTTCGACCAGATCATCCTCTCGCACTCCCTGCTCGACCCGAATAAGAAGAAGGACTACTCTTCGCTGAAATACTACGCCCACCAGATCTTCCGTCGCGACTATCTCTTCCAGAAGGAGGGCAAGTACAAGGGCGGTTCACTCCGCACCCATGCCGGCGGCGTGTGGCTCGACGGCTATAGCGACCACTTCCCCACGGTTGTGTATATTATAAAAGAGGTGAAGTAGACAGTGCGTATGACTATCATCGGAATAGCAGGCGGTACGGGCTCGGGCAAGACGACCGTCGTCAAGAAGATTGCCCAGGCATTGCCGCCACACTGCGTGGCCGTTGTCCCCATCGACTCCTATTACAACGACACCACGGGCATGACGCCCGAGGAGCGCAAGGCCATCAACTTCGATCATCCTGACGCCTTCGACTGGAAACTATTGACGGAGCAGGTGCGCAAACTGAAGAACGGCGAGGCCATCGAGCAGCCCACCTATTCTTATATAGAGAGCAACCGCCAGCAGGAAACCATCCACGTGGAGCCCAAGCCGGTCATCATCATCGAGGGCATCATGGCGCTGCACAACAAGAAGTTGCGCGACATCATGGACCTGAAGATCTTCGTCGATACCGACAACGATGTCCGCCTGATTCGCAACATCCGTCGCGACGTCGTGGAGCGCGGCCGAACGGTAGAGATGGTGCTCGACCGCTACGAGAAGGTGCTCAAGCCCATGCACGAGCAGTTCATCGAGCCCACCAAGAAGTTTGCCGACCTCATCATCCCATGGGGCGGCGACAACCACACGGGCATCCATATCCTGAAGACCTACATCGAGGGCATCGTCACTGGTGTCTGAAAAAAGTTGAAATTCACTTCCACTTCCACTTTTTCTTCGGAAACACCTGTGTTTATCGGTGTTTTGGGAGGTGGAAGTGAATCGTTTTACTTCCACTTCACTTCCACTTTTTCTGTTCGCCCCATAGACGCTGCCAACAGCCGCTTTGCGACAAAAACGACGCGTTTTACAGTCGTTTCCATGGCTTAAAACATCGTTTTACGCCGCGTAAAACGATGTTTTAAGCGGCGTAAAATATTGTAAAACGCCATTTAAAACACTGTAAATAAGCATGTTAACAAGAAGTCAAGCATATCTGTCGATAATGAGTGGAAGTGAAGTGGAAGTGAAACGATTCACTTCCACCGCCTGAAATGCCGATAAACACAGGTGTTTCCGAAGAAAAAGTGGAAGTGGAAGTGAAATTGCAAAATTTTTTTGTGAGAAAGACGGCGTCTGTTGTTTTTCCCTAAAACATTTTGAACTTTAGGAATTATTGTGTACCTTTGCAGCCAAATGACGACACTATATCTGACGCGCCACGGGGAGACCGTGGACAATGCAAACAAGATCATGCAGGGGCAGGTGCAGGGAGAACTTAACGAGGTGGGCATCCGCCAGGCAGAGACGCTGCGCGATGAGTTGGCCGAGGTGCACTTCGATGCCTTTGTGGCCAGCGACCTGAAGCGTGCCATCGATACGGCCCGTATCGTGGCGGAGCCGCACGGCCTGGAAGTTGTGACGACACCCCTGCTGAGAGAGCGCGACTGGGGCTCGTTCACGGGGCGCTATATCCCCGATCTGGCCAATGTGGAATGGCCTGACGACGTGGAGCCGCTGGATGCTCTGAAGGAGCGGGCCGGAAGGTTCCTGCAGTTTATCCGCGAGACATTCCCCAACCAGCAGGTGCTGGCCGTGGGGCATGGCATCGTCAACAAAGCCGTGCAGGCCGTGCTATACGGCAAACAGATGAACGAGGTGGAGAGAATGACAAATGCTGAGGTGCGAATCCTCAGCATTTGACCTGTCAATCTTTTTACTTTTTTACTTTTTTACCTTTTTACTTTTTACCTCCTGCTGCCGCCAGAGTGACCGCTGCCGGAACGGCTGCTGCTGTGGCTGCCGCTGGACGATCCCATAGAACTGCCACCACCGCTGCTGCGCGTCCCCTGGAACGAACCGCCGCTACGACCACTGGGGGTGCTGTTGCTGCTGCGACTGCCTTGGAAGGAGCCGCTGTTGCTGCTGCGGTTGCCCTGGAACGAGCCGCTGTTGCTGCTATTGCTGCTGCGGTTGCCCTGGAAGGAGCCGCTGTTGCTGCTGTTACTGCTGCGGTTGCCCTGGAACGAGCCTGTGCCGCGAGAAGTATCTCTATAGGTGCCGTTGCTGCGGCTGTTGTTCATGTCGCGGCTGCCACTGCGGTTTCCGCTGAAGTTGCCGTTGCGACTGTCGTTGAAGCCACCGTTGCGACTGTCGTTGAAGCCACCGTTGCGATTGTCGTTACGGTTGTGGTCGGCGGTCACTCGGGTGGAACTGCGTCCGTAGTTGCCACGATAGTCACCACGATCCCAGCCGTTGCGCATGCCGAAGTGCTGGTCGCGAGGCCTGTTGGGGCGGAAGAAGTCGTGACGTCCCTCGTAGTAACTGCGACCGTTGACGCGCCAACTGTGTCCGCCGCGATAGGAGGCGTAGAAATGGGGACGACCGAAGTAGAAGTAGTCGCGATGCGGGTAGCGGGCGTAGATGCCGAAGTGCCAGTAGCCTCCCTCCCAGTAGAGCGGGCGGTAGAAATAGGTGGCTGCACGGAAGAGATCCCACTGCCAGGAGTAGAGGATGTAACTCAGATCCAGGTTGCGGCGCTCCCAGTAGGTGCCGAACACGTCGTTGTAACTGGTGACTCCCATCAGGTAGTCGAGGTTGATCTCGTAGGCTGCCTCGTACTGGGCATCGCTGAGGTTCAACTCGTAAGCCATCTTGTCGGTCAGGAAGAGAGCCTCGTTGCGTGCCTGTTCGTAGGACATAGCGTTAGCCGATACTGCTATCGTCAGCATGGCGACAAGGGTAAACATCATCTTCTTCATAATCGTATTCTTTTTTGCTGGTTATACATTCAGTTTTCTTTTTCTGCTGCAAAGTAACTGCTTTTTTCTGGGGTGGGCAAAGGATTTTCCCTAAATAGTTGGGGGAAAATCCCTATATATCATTTTTTTTTCTTACCTTTGCCCCTGGAAATAACTAAGAATCATGATGCGAAAGTTTTTCTTGACGGCAATGGCGTATTTGGCTTGCAGCGTGGCGACGGCCCAGGTGGAGGTGCGCACTGAGGCGCAGTTCTCGGCTGCAACGGGTGACCACACGCCGCTTTGGCTCAATGCAAATAAGTACGGGTTGAGTTCGCTCGATCGGACCAACGGCTACGTGAGGGGCGGGGTGTTCCGCTCCATCGACAACGATTCTGCCCGCCGGTGGGCCTGGGGGGCCGGTGCCGACGTGGCCGTGGCGGGTGGCTTCACCAGCACGCTGGTGGTTCAGCAGGCTTACGGTGAACTGCGGTGGCTGAAGGGACTGCTCACCGTGGGCAGCAAGGAACAGCCGATGGAACTGCGAAACCAGGAACTGAGCAGCGGTCCCCAGACGCTTGGCATCAACGCTCGGCCTGTGCCCAGCGTGCGGCTGTCGTTGCCTGACTACTGGGATGTCCCCTTCCTGGGCGGATGGGTAGGTCTGAAGGGCCATATAGCCTACGGCATGCAGACGGATGACAACTGGCAGAAGGACTTCACCGCTGGCCAGTCGAAATACACCGAGCACTCAAAACTGCACACCAAGGCCGGCTATCTGCGCATTGGCCGGGCCGACAAGCCTTTCAACGTGGAGTTGGGACTGGAGATGGCCTGCCAGTATGGCGGCAGGAGTTACCTGACGGGCGACTACTCGGAGCGGGCCGTGGAAAACGAAGATGGGCTGAAGGGCATGATCCACGCGCTGATTCCTGGGGGCGGCGAGGCCATTGAGCCGGAGGACTATCGCAATGCCGACGGCAATCATCTGGGCAGTTGGCTGGTGAGGGCCAACTACGACCAAGAGGAGTGGGGCGTCTCCGTCTATGCCGACCACTACTTCGAGGATCAGTCGGGTATGTTCCTGCTCGACTACGACGGCTATGGCATGGGTGACGAATGGAATGTGAAGAAAGACTCGCGCTATTTCCTCTACGACCTCCGCGATATGATGCTGGGAGCCGAGGTGCGGCTCAAGCAGAATCGCTGGCTGAACACCATCGTGCTGGAATATCTCTACACGAAATACCAGAGCGGCCCGATGTATCACGACCACACCCAGCGCAGGGCGGATCACATCAGCGGCTCGGACAATTACTATAATCACTTCATCATGACCGGCTGGCAGCACTGGGGGCAGGTGATGGGCAATCCGCTGTATCGCTCACCTCTTTATAATATAGACAGGGCGGTGATGGTGGAAGATAGCCGCTTCTGGGCGTGGCATCTGGGTTTGAGCGGCAATCCCATTAGGAATCTGCACTACCGCGTGCTCTGCTCTCTGCAGAAGGGCTTCGGCACCTATGATTTCCCATTCGCTGAGCCGCAGCGGAATCTGAGCATGATGGCCGAGGCGGCCTATCAGTTTGACGCTTCCTCCCTGTTTGCAGGGTGGACGGTCAAAGGGGCTGTGGGCTTGGACTCAGGCGAACTGCTGGGCGACAATATGGGCGTACAACTGACGATAGCAAAGTGCTTTAAAGTAAAAAGGTAAAAATTGGTGGACGATGAAAAAGATACTTTCAATGATAGCAGCACTGATGGTGCTCACAGCCTGCGAACTGAAAACGTCAGACAATGGAGACCTGGACGGCTTCTGGCAGTTGACCCAGATGGACACCCTGTCGACCAACCGCTCTGGGGACGTGCGCAGCATGAAGATATTCTGGGCCGTGCAGGGCGATATGCTGGAAATGCGCGACCTGCATTCCTATGGGGCTGAGGATCAGCACGAGATGCTCAATTTCCGCTTCAAACTGGAGCAGGGCAGACTCTATCTGTCGGAGCCTATAGCCAATGACCGCAACATCTCCGACAGCATCGTGACCAGCACGGCCACCGTGGAGTTCTACGGCCTGAGCCGGACGGACGAGGTGCTGGATGTGCTGCAGTTAAGTGCTGAGAAGATGACCCTGCAGACAGAACTCTACAGGATGTACTTCCGTAAGTATTGACAACGGGGGTCAGAACTTCTTGCCGAAGACAATGTTGATGAAGGTCTTCAGGAGAATCTTGGCGTCGAACCACCACGAGCGGTGCTCCAGATAGTAAAGATCCAACTCCAGGCGGCGCAGCATCTTCTCCATCGTGTCCGTATAGCCATTGTAGAGCGTAGCATAGGAAGTCACGCCGGGCCGGATCTGGTAGAGGTAGACGTAGCGCGGATCGCGCTCGATGATCTGCTTGATGTAGTATTCGCGTTCAGGGCGCGGGCCGATGAAGGCCATGTCCCCCTTGAATACGTTCCATAGTTGGGGCAGTTCGTCCAAGTGGTGTTCGCGCAGGAACTTGCCTATCTTGGTCATTCGGGTCTCGTTCTCATGCTGATACAGCGCAGGTCCGTCTTTCTCGGCATCCACCCGCATCGAACGGAACTTGTAGATATTAAACGGACGGCCGAAGCGGCCAATGCGTTCCTGCTTGAAGATGGCCGGACCGCCATCCTCGCGCTTGACCAAAATGTAGCAAATCAGGAACAGAGGAGAAAACACGACCAGGCATACAGCCGCAGTGATGAAATCGATGAAGCGCTTCACGTTGCGCTCAATCTCGTTCATGCCATCCAATACGTACCCGTTCTCTAGTTTGGTCATATAATATATAATGTTTTTCGCTATATACTTTATTAACGATGTTTTGCAAAATATATTATATAACCTTCATTATTTTTATTGCAAGTAGCCAAAGGCTTTCAGGAAATATTTGAAATGGACAAACACAATGTTCGACTTGATGCCCAATTTCTGGCAGGCAATCAGGTCTTCCTTCGTGCCCAGCCTTCTGTTTTCCATGCTTTTTGTGCTTTCGCCGCCTACGAGCATCGTCACAAAGTCCATGTTGATATATTTCATGGGAATCTTTTTCACATAACTCAGTCGGGCAATCATCTCCACGTCGGCAGAAATGCGGAAACTGGTGTCGTAGAGCCCATGCTCCTCATAAACCCTGCGGCGGACATAGAGCGAGGGGTGGGGCGGAATGAAACCGAAGCGCACCATCCACGGACGGAAAGGCCGGCCGGAATAGTATCTGACACTTTTGCTTGGATTGCTCGGCTTGACAAAGTGAACATCACCATAGACGGCATCTACATCATCAGAGAACTCTTTGACGATACGCTCTATCACGTTGCTGGATGTAAAGAAATCGTCGGAGTTCAGAATGCCGATGATGTCGCCCGTAGCCATCCTGATGCCTTTGTTCATGGCATCATAGATGCCCTTGTCCTTCTCTGAGTTCCAGCGAAGTCGTCCGTCGAACTTTCCTTCGTATGACTGGACGGTTTCCATCGTTTTGTCGGTAGACAGACCGTCTACAATGATATATTCAATATCACTGTAGGTCTGGCTAAGCACAGAAGAAATAGCCTTTTCTATGGTCTCTGCACTGTTGTAAGCGACGGTTATGATGGAAACTTTCATCCCTGCGATTCAAAATGTGGTGCAAAGGTACAAAAAAAAATGCTATTACCAATCATTCAGTTGTTTTTCTTTTTGCAGGACCTCAAAATTAAATGCTTGATGAGATAGATTCTGTATTTGATTTTGAACCAAGTAGTCGTTTCATTAATGAATCCGCCAGGGGACGTGTTCCCCTCGTGACGACGATATTTGATGAGTTTGTCGTTAATAATGGTGGTATGATAAAATGCCATTCCGACGAGTGATAGCCAGTTGTCGTGAGTGCAGAATGCATGGTTGGGCGGGAATGGAAGTGCTCTCGTGAGTATTTCCCTTCTGAAGGCTATGCAGCATCCTAAGTATGAGAAGCGGTACAGGTTGTGCCAAAAACCGGGCTTTGATTTGCGCATAGCGTAAAAAGAGTCCACGATAGTTTCGGTAGCGTCTTCGTTGACCACGATGGCATCGGAAATCACAAGGTCGTATTGCTGGAGTTTGCCGCCCATCGTCTGGATCTTGTCAGGCTGCCAGATGTCATCTTGGTCGCAGATGAAGATGAAGTCACCCTGCGCATGGCGGATGGCATTTTCAAAGTTTGGCGTGTAGCCATGCTGGCCAGTGTTCTCGAATATCCTGATGAGCGGCGACCCCATGCCTCTGATGATACTGAGGGTGTCGTCAGACGATCCGTCATCCGAAATGACAATCTCATCATCAGGCGACAGTTGCGGCAGAATGGAGTCAATCTGGTCGCGAATGTATTTTTCACCGTTGTAGGTTGCTATGCAGACAGAAATCATAGATGCTGTTATTTCAATAGTGACGATATACCGGCACAAATGCCTTTTAACATATATTTCCAGGTAGACCATCCGTCCTTGGTCATGAGGGGGATGTAGAAAAAGCGGAGCAGAAATTTGATGCCAAAGTTTATTTTGAATGACATCGGAACATATTTCCTTCCTGCCAATATGATAAAGTTACGATATTGGTAATAATACCTGAATGGAGCAGAGATGGATACGATATGCCTGCCGATATGTATCTCTTTCTTCCCGACTTTGTGATATAGTTTGACGTTTGGGGTAATGCCAATGGCGTACCCTTTCGAAACGGCCCTGTAACACCATTCGGTATCTACAAAGTCGATGAACAGGTCATTCTCATACAGCCCTACTTGACGGAACGCATTGGCAGTAAAACAACATCCTGATGCAATAATGTCTTTTCTGGCAACAAGATGGTCATCGATGCGATAGTCTTGGTGGATGGCAGAATGATATTCCTCGCCCGTATCCTTTTGTACGACGGTAGGCCCTAACGCTGCCAGATGCGGATGCCCCTTCTTGAGTTTCTCAAATTCGTCCACCATCTTTTGTGGGTATCCGTCGGGCAGGCGACTGTCCTGGTCAAGTAGTATGATATATGCTGTCTCTTTTTCGTTAAGGAGGGCAGAGATGCCTCTACTATGGGCTTCTGCAATTCCTCTGTTTTCACCCAATGCCATGTAGCGCATCATGCCGACTTTGTCATTGTGGGGAAATGATGGCAGGTCGGAATTGTCGACAATCACACCTCTGTATCTGCTTGCCAGCATTCTTACGTTGTCAACATCGCTCTCTGATGGATGGAACAGAACGATGACTATTGCTATTTGAGAAATATCAGTTCTGGGATTCATTTCTTAACGCTTCAAATACTTTAGATATATGTGCCACTGACTTGTTCCATGTGAACTGCTGTATGTATTGATGTCCTTTTTCTGCAAGTTTTATTCGCAAGTCGTTATTGGTAATCAGTGTTATCAGATTGTCGGCTAATGCTTGCGAATTCTTTGTCTCGCAGAGCAGGGCTGTTTCGTTGTGGTGTGCAAAAACACTTAGTCCTTCTGCATCCGTACTGACAAGTGCGCATCCGCAGGCCATAGCCTCAGTGGCTGTTAGCCCCCAGCCCTCTTGTATACTTGGCGTAAGAAAAATGGCCGTCGAGTTGTATAATTCGCACAGATTGTCTGGCTGACGGTGATAGTGAATCCATGACGGAAGGTCGGGGGGGGCAGGATAAGTGCCAAACATCTCAACTTCAAGTCCTGCAATTGCTGTATGGCAAATCTTCAATGCCTCTATCCCATACGCAGAGCCTTTTACCTCGATTTCTGAATACAGCATTGATACCGTGTAGGGGCATCTGTCAGCAATTGGCTTACTCAGGAAAAATCGGTTATTGTCAAATGCATTATATACGATTTGAGGGAAAATCCCAGTTGCATCTTTTATCTTTTCTGCAATGAAATCAGATATCGCGATGTTTGCATCTGCAAGCATATAGGTATGCTTCAGAAGTTCTTGTGTGCCCGTAATCCATGTTTCATAGCCTTGCACCAGATTTACTTTCTTGCCTTTAGCGGGTGACAATTTACTGACAAGAAGGCTCATGGTGCTCATGGTGTAAAACAAAATATCAGCATCTCGTATATTGGTATCTCTGACGATGAAAATTTTCTTGAATTTTATGTTTTTATTAAATTTAAACCAGGATACGGGGATTGTTCTTCTGTAGATGCTTATAAGGTACAGATACAATTCGGGGCGATACGGTTTGTTAAACGGAACGTACAGAGAATGATACACCATAATGTCGTGGCCAGCAGAGGCCAGACGGTTGGCATATTCATACATGATAAGGTGACCGCCTGTAGGTCTTTTGGGAAAAGATGGAAGGACGATGTTGATGACCATGGCTGTTGTGTTATTTAGTCCAGATGCCAGTAGCCGTTGAAGACAGCACTTTTCTTATTTGTATTTGCGATACAATTGCATATAGGAGATTGAGAACGATAAGAGACACCACAACGCCGATTGCTCCTATGCAATTTCCTAAGATAACGGACAGGGGAATGTGTACGACGGAAACAAAAATTGCCAAGTATGTCTGCAGTTGAATACATCCGATGCCATTGATAAGGGTGATGTTTAACGACATCCACAACTGTGCCATAAAATAGATGCCCACAGCAATGGTCATGCTCATGGGAATGATTGTTTTATCACCAATCCATATATGATATACAAGAGGTGCCATAAGAATGAGTATGATGATGAACACTTCGAACGCAATTCTGACTTTTGACATATTCTTATATGTGTTGTTCATCCATCTGAAATCCTTTTTGGCAAATGCATCAGTGAAAGCCGGCCACAAGGGTTCGGTGATAATTAAAAACGACATGAATGCAATGCCTATATAACGGTATGCGATGTTGTAGGAAGTGACATCAATTGGCCCCGAAACGTATGAGACTAAGAAATTGGTGGTCTGGCCAACCACTAAAACTTGAATTTGAAGGATGAAAAACTTATAACCCAGATCAAACAAGTTTGCTACATGTTTTTTGCTGATCAGTTTGAATGATGGCCTTTGATGCTTCAGTTTTGTGATGAAGAGGAAGATGGAGGCAATGAAGAATACGATGACAGGGATGCATGCCTGACATACCGACAAGACAAACAGGGATGGTGGAGCGACGAGGGTGAGAACGAATATGGTGACGAGAGATGTGGCATTACCAATAAAATAAATGAGGGAGGTTACTGCGACCATTTGATTTGCGGCAAGAACAGCGTTGATGACGCCAAGAACCATTTGGATGCAGAAACATAAAACTATTGCATAAAGGGCACGAACCACGTCATCACCATATTGGGGCGCAATATTCAAGAGCGTAGTCCAGTCTATAGCATTGACAACAAATAGCATAATGATGCAAACTGGTATGAAGATGGCTACCATTGTGGCATATGTTGTGGATATATATGCTCTCGCTTCCTCCATTCGATTTAGTGCAAGCATATTTGCCAATTTATTCTTCAATCCCAAAGAAAAGCCAGCATCCAGAATCCCAAACCAAATGATGATAGAAGACAGCGTAAGCCAAATGCCATAGACTTCGCTTGAGACGTAACTGATGGTCAATGGTATCAGCATAAGCGAAAAGACGATGCTAAACCCCTTAATCAGTAAGGAGCCTGCTGCATTCTTTTTTACAGTGGCACTTCTTGATTGGCCTTTGAAAAAATCCAGTATTTTGCTCATTCTCTTGTCGAAAGTGATTTTATGAATTTGGCGGGACAGCCTCCCCATAATTGGCGAGCAGGTATATCTTTTGTCACAACGCTTCCTGCCGCAACGACGGATCCATATCCTATCCTGACACCTTTCGTGATAGTTGACCTGGCTCCGATAAACACGCCGTCTTCGATAGTTATTGGTGCTGTTTTGGCCATTTGGACATCAATCTCTCTGTTTTCCCTTGCTTCTACATGAAGGCTATGGAAATCTGAATCCATGATGAGGCAGCCTGCACCAATGTTGACATGATGGCCAATAGTTATGTTGTGTTTGCAATATATGGACGTGTTGGATATGCCGCTATAGTCGCCGATGCTTAGTTCAGCATTTGGGGCTATGAAGATTTTTGAATAAGATAGATTGTCGATGGAGAAATGTGGGCCGGAATTGCAAATGAATTCTTTTCCAACACAGAACTTCGCCCCTTTACATAGGGTGACGTAAGACTTGCCATTAAAGGTGGAATGGCTGCCAAAGGTGGCTCCATGATATCTGCATAGGGAGATTGTGTACCAATGTGCATACTTTAATGCTATTTTTCGGCAGACAATCGTTATAAACCATGATATGTATAATAGAATCTTCATGAAACTAAATGATATGTTGTTTGAGACTATATACCCATGATTTTGTGAATCTTTTTGCGAGAGTGATAAGTGCACAGACTCTTCCTCTTCCGTATTTGACCGAAATGTGATAGCATTCGATAAAACCGTGATATTTCTTCTTGTCACTGGCACCTCCTGAGTACATGTCAACGATACATACATTCATGTACTGATACTTGACACCACTGGTGAAGAATCTGAGCATAAGTTCGTAGTCGGCTGCGATCCTATAATCCAGAGAGAAAACTCCAGATCTGTCATAAACCGCTTTGGGTACAAACATCGTCGGGTGCAGCACGGCAGGCTCCTTCTTTATGGTTGAGATATGAGGCAGCGGACGTAAGATGAAGGGTTGTTTCCCTTGCTCGTGATATTCTATATTGCCATGTATGATACACTCTTTTGGGGTATGTTGGTAGAAGTCTACAACCTCTTGCACAGATGTGGATGAATGAAAAGCGTCATCACTGTTCAGAATGCTTATGATTGTGCCGTGGGCGGCTCTTAGCCCTTTGTTCATTGCGTCATAGATGCCTTTGTCTGGTTCTGACACCCATGAGGAAATTTTGTTGCCGTATTGTTTGATGATGCTAATAGTATCATCCGTACTTTGACCATCGATGACAATATACTCTATATTAGGATATGTTTGTGACAAGACACTTTCGATCGTCCTCCGGATGGTTTTTCCCGAGTTGTACGAAATAGTTATTACCGTGACAAGTGTTGATTCCATCTTATAATTCAGTTCTCTTTAAAGTTCTTGTTGTACAGGTATAGGCGCTCTTCGTATGATTTTATCCCCCATAGCACATTGTCATATTCTGCATCTGGATAGTTGATTCCCGCAATTTTTAGGATGCAATAGCATCCAATGAACAACTGAAAGAGGAACCTGTTGCTCTCTATACTGAAGCATTTTATCAAGTCATACCAAAGAATCCAGTAGCCAAATACAAAAAGCAATGCCAACCGCTTGCTGAAAATGTCGAACTCACTGAAAAGGAAGAAGAAGGCAAAATAAAATAGGATTGCATTGATGTAAACGGCATTTTCCTCGCGCATATTCTGTAGTTTCTCGTAATAGCAGAAAATGAGCAACCCCGTAGCAAGCCTTTCAAGGTAACCGATGGAGAATATTGTATTTTTGCTGGCTTCGGCTGTATAGATGTCAAGTTTCTCAATGACGGAAGTGTCAAATCCAATGGCAGATATGATGAGTTGGAAAACGGAAAAGTGGATAATGAAAATCACATTGCATCCCACGAAGATGGCAAGGTATATCCATTTGCTAAATCTGATATGAAAAAAGAGGTACACGAAGAAGTACAAGAAAGCACTATAATGGAAAAGCAAGGCCAGAAGACATAGTGCATAATACTGCACCGGCTGTCTTTTTACCAGGTATGTGATGGCGTTTAAGAAGAGAAGAATGGAGATACTATTTCGCATGAGGTTTGTCATAATCATCACTCCCTCAAAGCAGAAAAAAAGCATGAGGGCTAACGGAATGTTACTTACACGGTTGCGCAAAAAGCGTATAAGCAAAAACAGATTGATAGTGGTGCATATAAAGACAAAAAAATGGAAGTCCTCAAATATGGATCGGCAAAGGAGATTCAACAAAGTGAATCCAGGCTCTACATCACCAAACTTATAATTGGTGATGTCCTGGATGCTGCATTCATAGAAAAAAGGGTAGTAATTCGTCCAGTCACTGAAGATATATCCTCTAAAAGCAAAAAAAATATAGAATACCACAACGGATACAATGGTAGCCCTGTTTTTGTAGACTGTGTCATCTGTCATCCCGTGTATATATGCACATATTCCGAGAAAACAAGTCATTGTAACGTATGGTAGGAAGTAGAACATCGTTTACTTTTTTCTTTGTTTGAGAAAATCGCGGATATAGAAAATCCATATACCATCTGCAACAATTCCTAACAACAGAAAAAAAACGACGATCAACGACCTTGGGGTGCTGCTGGCTTTATACGGTATAGACGCAGGTTGAATGACCGTAAAGGCTGGAGTGCATTCTTGGACTTTAGCATTTGCTGTTTGCAGTTGGGCTGCCACTTGATTGTATGCGGCAAGACTTATTTGGACTTCATTCTCCAGTTTCTCTCCTTTGGTTTGGTAGGTTGCCATTTGTGTATTGGAGTGTGAATCGGTATATGAGGCATATTTGAGCAGAGCCTCTTTGTACTGCTCCTCGTTCTCATCAAGCAATTTTTGATAGTACTCCACATCGTTCCTCGCCTTTTGGGTACGATAGGCTGTGATGTATTTTTGCAGCCTTCTATGGATGGTGTCTGCCAATATGGTAGCCGCCAGCGGATCCTGGTCTTTTACCTTAATGGAGATGAGGCTCGTCTTGCTGCTGACTTCACAACTGATGCTGCCTCTGATGGCGTTGCAGAGTTCGTCTTCTGCTTTTGAAAGATATGTCGAAGCATTGCCGTTGGCGGGGCCTTCCGATGGCCGCGGGGCAAGCAGTTGACCAATCCAGATGAGCGGATAATTCCAGAAGGGAACTTTAGTGTCCAATTTTAGGTGTTGCTCAAATGTCTTGAGGGTGTTGTCGGAAGTGGTTCTGACGGGCACATCGGTTAACTCCATAATAAATGTAGTAGAAGCAAAAACCTCTGGATAGATTTCCGGATATATGGCATCCATACTGGACTTGCCACCAATGTCGAATCCAAATGTAGAGGCCATGTCTGCCAGGCTTGACGACATTCCCAAACCGCCAGCCGACATCTCCGGCGCCAATATGACTTCTGATGTGTATGTCTTAGGCTTGTTCAGTGCCACGATGACACCAATGACGAGGAAGATGATAAGAAATTTGAGTAACAATTTCTTTTCCTTGAGGATCTGCCTTGCTATGCCAATGACATCTATTTCGTGACTTTTCTTTGCTTTGTTTTCTTCCATTTTTCCCTTTTTCCCTATTTCTGTTCTGCTATTTTGTATGTTCCAACTATATCTCTCTCGCTACATCCCCCACACCATGATGGGATGGCCGTTGTGTTGATAGGGCCTGTGCCAGATGCGCTCTTCCCACGACTTCTCTTTGGTACGGTCGAAGATGATGAGGTGACCTTCATCGACACTCCCTGCGGCATCCATATATTCCCAAGTCTGTTCGAGGCCTTTCTCTATGACGGCATCTAGTGAGCCGCGTTTAATCTTCAGTTCCAGCACAATTCGCTGTATGGGGCCATCGTAGGCGTCGGTTAACGGCTTGCGGATGAGCAAGTCTGTGCGTTTACGGCCAAGCCCATACTCACGGTCGATGTAGCCGCCTCCATTTACAATGCGCTGTAGGAAGGCTTGCAGCAGCAGTTGCGGACCGGCCTCGGCATAGTCGAATTTCTGAATCCATGAGTCAGCATTCTGGCGGAAGAACTGCTGGAAATCCAGTAGTAGTTTCTCCATGTCAATGCTTCCGTCGGCACGCTGGTACCACTGGGGCTGTTGTATGAGTCCCGTCTGGGTGCTCCATGTCAGTTCGCGTGGGATGATCTCACGATAGATGCCATTGGCTATGCATCGCGGTTTTCCCCGTTCGACCTTGATAAGCCCCATGTCGATGACATATTGTATGTCGTCGTTTGGGATAAGGCTTTCATCACTGTCTTCACTATTGGATAGTATGGGCTCGATGACTCGTTTAACGCGAGGTTCCTTTAGTTTGTCTATTAAGATGTCGATATGAGTGTCGCGCCGATATATAATCCGTTCCTGTGCCCGATAGATCATCTCGGGGATGATGCGCATGGTTCGGTCACGGTTTTCTTTCATCTCATAAGTAACTTCACGCCCTATGGCATTGACAAGCCATGGTTGGCCCTCTGTGGCCTGCCATATCATGGGGAAGCATGCCTCGTCGAACTCCTGTCCTGTCTCACGCGTGTGCTGCATGTAGAGTTCGCGTATCTCCTTCTTTGTGAAGTTGCCCAGTCGTAATGACTTTGCCTTGATGTTGAAGGCCGATCCGCCAGTGACGATGTCTTGATTGGAGAGTACGATGCGGTAGTCGCGTACGTCACGAACGCCACAGAGAATGATGCTCTGCGGAAAGGCAGTAGGGCGGTCGGCATAGCCAGAGCGTATCTGGCGCAGGATGCTCACTAGCGAGTCGCCCACAAGTGCATCAATCTCATCAATCATCAGCACGATAGGCTTAGGCAGTTGTTCCGACAAGTGGCGCAAATAGGTAGTGAGCATCGAGTCCCTGCCTACCTGTTGCACGTCATCGCGCAGTTGCAGGGGCAGGTTGCTCTTCAGCACTCCACGAAATTGTTCGGCCAGGATGTCGACGGTTGACTTTACTACGCTTTGGACATCGTTTCGCGAGCCCTGTCCACCCTCCACATTGGCATATACGGCAATATAATGGCCTTCCCTGTTCAGATAGTCGCGCAGTGCCAGCATGCACGATGTCTTCCCCGTCTGCCGTGGGGCATGGAGCACGAAGTAGCGCTGCTGGCGGATGAGTGTCAGCACGTCGTCGAGGTCAAGCCGGCTGAGTGGGTCTATGGTATAGGCGTCTGGCGTCTGAGGCCCGGCTGTGTTGAAGAATCTCTCCATGGTTAAACGTGTGTCTGCTTACTTGGTCAGTATATTAGCCAGCGTGGCAATCATCGTGGCGATAGAGGCGATGCCGGAGCCGAGGGTGACAGTCTCGGCGGTGGTCATCTTGTTCTGGGCCTTGGCGGGCACCACGATTTCACAGCCGGGGCGCACCTTGGCACCGCTGGATACTTTAGCCACGTCGCCGTTCATATAGATGATGTATGCCTTGCGCTTCTTGGCCTTGCTGCTGTAGCCACCGGCCATGTCGATATAGTAACTGGCTTTCTTGCCGGCCTCGAAGCCTACGGTGTTGGGATACATGACCTCACCATTGATCTTCACCGTGCTGGTGTAGACAGGGACGATCAAGCGGTCACCCTCGCGCAACACCAGGTCGTCGTCGCCGCCAGGATTGGCAATAGCCTTGTCCAGTTCGATGCCAACGAAATAGGTGGTGGGAATCTGTTCCAATTCCTGCTTCTTCGTCTGCTGGCTGCTGCCCAGGTCGCTGATGGAGCGGCCACTCTTCAGGGCCATCTCTGTGAGCACGGCCTCGTCTTGCTTTTTCTGCATCTTCGACGACTCGATGTAGCGCAGACGCTCGGTCTCGTTCATGCGACGCTCCAGACGGGCACCCTCCACATAGGCAATGTTGGTGAAGCCACCGCACTTCTTGATGAGGTCGCTCAGACGCTCGTTCTCCTTAGTCAGCGGGTAGTTGCCGCCGAAGAGCACTTCGCCTTCCACCGATACGTTGCGTTGCATACCATAGCCGGGGCTCTGGCGAACGTACACTTCATCGAAAGGCTGTAGTTTGAAGCCTTCTTCGCCATCAATCACGAAGCCGTCCTTCAGGGCGAACGTAAACGATTGGGCGGTAATGCTATCCTTACTGGTGGCACGGGGGTTGACGATGCGGCGCGACACCAGCACGTTGACGGCAGAGGCTGTCTCAGTGAGTCCGCCAGCCTGCAGAATGAAGTCTTCGATGGTCTCGTTCTCGGCGAATTTGTAGATGCCGGGGTTCTGCACCTCGCCGTGGATGGTCAGCGTCTGTTTCTTCCTCACTTCCTCCTGGCTGGGCACGAAGAGTACGTCTTCGTTCTTCAACGCGATGTCGGCCACGCGACCTTCCAGGATGCCGGCAATGTCGACGGCCACGACTTCCAGCGAGCGGTCGGCTTTCATGCGGTGCATCACGCCGTGAGCCGTAAAGGCATCTTCGGTCACGCCTTCGGCAGCCTCGATGAGCGACTTAACGGTCGTGATGTTGCTGCCCAGTTCAAACATACCCGGGCGGAACACGGCACCCTTCACTTCCACCATGTTGGAGTAGCGCTTTACCACGGAGTCTACTGCCACCGAGTCACCATCGGCCAGATGGAATGCGCCCATGTCGAACTCGTTGATGGTGTGGACGGAGTATTGCGATCCGGCCTTGCGCACCACGCGTACCGATTTCTTATAGGCATCGCCGGTGAAGCCGCCAGCATATTTCAGCAGCGAGTTGAGGCTTTCGTCGGTCTTCATCTCATAGAACATGGGGCGCTTCACCTTGCCAGTCACGTTGACCAGACAGTCGTAGGAGCCCACGATGATGACGTCGTTGTCGGTTAGTCTGACGTTGCCGGCAGCCTGGCCGTTGAGGATATAGTCGTAGACATCGACCGTCGAGATTTGGCGGTTGTTGCGGTAGACCTTGATGTTACGCAGCGTGCCGATGTCGTTGATGCCACCAGCCATATAGAGTGCATTGAACACGGTGGCAAAGGCCGACAGCGTATAGGTGCCGGGGGTCTTCACCTCACCCATCACATTGACCAGGATGGTCTTGGTCTGACCCACTGTCAGTCGGATCTGGCTGTCGCTGAATCTGGCTCCCAGTTGAGAGCGCAGACGGGCATTGGCCTGTGCGACCGTCAGGCCGCTCACCTGAACGGGGCCGAATCCCTCAATGTTGATGTCGCCATCAGGCGAGACGGTCAGGGTCTGGCTCTCCTGCGAGGCACCATAGATGTCGAGGATGACGGCATCGCCAGGGCCCAGACGATAGTCTTGCGGCGTGGCGATGTTCATGTTCGGCTCGAAACTCAGGTTCTCGTTGTTGAAGATGTCGTGACCGAAGATGCGGTTCTTCTCTTTGCGCTGCTTCTCCAGTATCTGCTCCAGCAGGGCGATGGAGTCCACCGGCAAGATGCCCCCCATTTCAGCCTGCATCAGGATGAAGTCTGGGTCGCTCTCGTCGTAGGTGTGCTGTATGTCGGTGGCACCCTGTATGCGCTGGCTGGTGCCGGCGTCGGCCTTCCGATTGTCTTCCAGGGTCTTGCGCTTGGTTTCCTTGGGATCTTTGGCGTTATTGGTGCGAAGACGGCTGTCTTTGCTTTCGGTCTCGTCAGCCATGCCCAGTCCGCTCTGCTTCTTCTGTTGCTCGTATTTCCGCTTGACGCGCTGCAGTTGTTGCATCGTCACGCCGCGCTGCATCAGTCGGGTGATGATTTCCTGCTGGCTGGTACCCTTCTCGTTCTCCTCCAGTATGTAGGTGATGACCTGTTGGTCGCTCATTCCACCTTGGGCCATAGACTGTCCACCTGCCAGAATGACCAGCAGCAACACCAAAACGTATCTTTTCATATTCTTGATCATATTGTTATTCTATTACTATTAACTCTTTTTCTGCAAAATTATTGCAAAGGTAAGCATTTTCTTTAGAAAAACCATTGCTGTTTAAAAAAAACTTTTTATCTTTGCACCCGCAATGCCTGAGTTTCGCAATGCGATGAAGGTTTCAGCACCAGGAACAGAGCATGGGGTTGACTGGATTTGACGGCGAGATGAAATGGTACGTAAGCACGCGGAGCGGAGACTGTAGGCTCCATAATCACTGCGGTCAGAAAATTAATTGGCAACAACGAGTATGCTCTCGCTGCCTAATCGAAGTACAGTAGATTACCGGCTTAATTCTCTTACAAGGTGAGAGAACGAGACGTCGCTCCAAGGATCTGGTTCCGAATCTGAGGGTCAAGCGGCGCAGGATAAATCGGAAATAGTTTTCGTGGGCTCCGACGCGGAAATGAAGTTTTAGGAGATAAGGCTCCGGTTGGTGGTCCAGGTCTTGCCGTAGCACGAAAATGAAGTCTGGAATAAGCGTGTAGAAAGCGTATGGTTTCCTTGTGCGGACGAGGGTTCGACTCCCTCCAACTCCACTGAAAGCCTCTTCGTGACATCCGTGTCGGGAGAGGCGTTTTTGTTTGAATGTGTAACTAAAAACATAGCGTATGAGAAACGGACTTTTTACTTTTGCACTATCGCTGCTGGTCATCTTCTCACTATTCGCTTCGTGCGAGAAGATGGTGACGGACGAGGAGGAAGGTCAGCAGCAGCAACCTGCCATAGAGACTGGCGCCAACCTGATTCTGAAGGTGGTGGCGGCAGGCACGAGAGGGGATTCGGCTCCTTGGACGACACTCAATTTCGTGGTCTATCAGGCTGACAAAAAGGTGAAGGGCATCACTCAGAAAGAGGGTGAGAATGGCTTTGGCGAGGTGGGCATGAAGTTGACGCCTGGCACCTATCAGGTGATGGTGCTTGCCCATAGCAGCGCTTCCAATCCGTCGCTTTCGAATCCTGAGAACATCAAGTTCACCAATGCCGACGGCTTTTCGGAC
The DNA here is from genome assembly GCA_017483805.1 of Prevotella sp. Taxonomy (GTDB): domain Bacteria; phylum Bacteroidota; class Bacteroidia; order Bacteroidales; family Bacteroidaceae; genus Prevotella. Next base: position 22,383 of record JAFUUL010000085.1, on the reverse strand, counting down.
ACCTTTGTTGCCTATCAGGATGTGGTGGTAGAGGAAACGGCCAAAACGCACGAGATCTCTGTTACTCGTGCCTCGGCGATGGTTCGCTTCAAGACGAAAGATGTAAAACCGGCAGAAGCCAAACAAGTGAGTTTCCTGTACACTGGTGGCAGCGGCGCCATCAACGTGAAGACGGGCTATGGCGTTGACCAGTCAAAACAGACCGTTACCGTCAATTTACCGGATTCATTGACGGGAAAGCCGCTTCAATTTGAATTGTACACCTTTCCACGGGCAGATGAGGCTGCATTAACTTTGACAGTCAGGATGTTTGATGCCACAGATAATAAAGGCACCCTGCTGATATATCCTGGCTCAGACCAGGGCATTCGTACCTTCAGCGATATCCCCATCAAGAAAAACCAGATAACCGAATGTTCCGGCTATTTCTTTACTGACGGCTCGGGCGATGGACCTGGAGGCGGTGGTAGCACAGGAGGTGGTAACGGTGGCTCTGGCGAATCCGCCGATAGCACCGCCACACAGTTTATGCTTGTGGTCAATCCTGAGTGGGGTGGCGTGGTAGAATATAATTATTAGTTTTCGCTCTATGTACCAGATAGACATCACCGAGCGCATCTTCCATTTCAAGCAGCCCGCAGGCACATCCCGTGGGGTGTATACGGAGCGTAGTAGTTGGCTTGTTGAAATCACCGACGGTCAGCGGCATGGGGTGGGAGAGTGTGCCCCACTGCCCGACTTGAGTTGCGATGCCTTGCAGCCTCTTATTTATAATAAGGTGTTGCGTGGTTTTTGCGATGAGGTAGAGCAGACGGGCGAGATTCCCTACGAGGCGATGCGCGACTATCCGTCGATGCTCTTCGGACTTGAAACGGCCCTGCTGAGTCTGCGGGGGCCGAGATTGTTCGATACTCCCTTCAGCCGTGGTGAGCAGGGCATCCCCATCAACGGGCTGGTGTGGATGGGCAACTATCAGGAGATGCTGCAGCGTATGGAGGAAAAACTGCACCAAGGCTTCCGCTGCGTGAAACTGAAGGTGGGAGCCATCGACTTCGACCAGGAACTGGATCTGGTGAAGCGCATTCGCGACCGGTTTAGTTTCCACGAGGTGGAACTGCGGCTCGATGCCAATGGCGGCTTCCGGCCTGATGAGGCTCTCTACCGCTTGGAACTGCTGTCGCAGTACGCCATCCACAGCATCGAACAGCCTATCAAGCAGAAACAATGGGCCATGATGGCTGAACTCTGTCGTGACGCTCCGCTGCCCATTGCCCTCGACGAAGAACTCATCGGCGTGAATGATCCTGAGACGAAGCGGCAGATGCTGCGTATCATCAAGCCTGCCTACATCGTGCTGAAACCATCGTTGCATGGGGGCATGATGGGCTGTCGGGAGTGGATCAGCATTGCTCGTGAGGAGGGCATAGGATCGTGGATAACATCTGCCCTGGAGAGCAACATTGGCCTGAACACCATTGCACAGTTCTGTAGCGATGTCTACGGAGACCATATCACCATGCCGCAAGGGCTGGGCACAGGGCAACTATTCACCGACAATATCCCGATGTCGCTGGAAATACGTGGCGACCAATTATGGGTCTCGAGGAATTCATAGCCGAATGGCGCAGCGACAGTCCCACGGTTCTGGTGCATACCAGCGGGTCGACGGGGCAGCCGAAACCAATGCTCGTAGAGAAACGGCGCATGGAGGCCTCGGCACGCATCACTTGTGGTTTCCTTGGTTTGAAGGAGGGCGATTCAGCCCTGCTCTGCATGCCTCTGGACTATATAGCAGGCAAGATGATGGTGGTGCGGGCGCAGACTTGTGGTCTGCGGCTCATCAGCATTGAGCCATGCGGGCTACCGGTATGGGAAGGCGATGTCGATTTCGCCGCCATGGTGCCCTTGCAGGTGTGGAACCTGCTGCACGACACGGCGGGTCGGGAGCGGCTGATGAGAATACGCCATCTGATTATCGGTGGTGGGGCCATCGACGAGGCACTGTCCAGCGAATTGAAGACTTTTCCCCATGCAGTGTGGAGCACCTATGGCATGACCGAAACTCTTTCGCACATCGCCCTCCGACGGCTCAGTGGCCCAGAGGCTACTGACTGGTATACACCCTTCGAAGGCGTCGCTTTGTCGCAAAATGCCGATGGCTGTCTGGTCATCGATGCCCCGACCATGCACGACGGCCTGCTTGTTACAAACGACATGGTGGAGATGCAGGGCCAGCACTTCCGCATTATTGGCAGAAAGGATAATGTCGTTTGTTCGGGTGGTCTGAAGATTCATATAGAAGAGGTGGAACGTCTGCTGAAGCCGCACATAAATGTCCCCTTCTGCATCACAAGGCGAAAGGACGAACGGTTTGGCGAGGCTGTCGTCCTGCTGACCGTGGGCGACCCAGACGTTGCCCAAGAGGTCTGTCGCCAAGTGCTGCCTAAGCACTGGGTGCCCCGCCAAAGCCTTGCTGTAGAGCAGATACCACTGACTGAAACGGGAAAGGTTGCCAGAAAACAAGCGGAACGGTTAGCAGCCCTCGCGGTAGAAGTCTAAGGCTTCCTCTATCTCCTGACGGGTGGCTGTCTGGTTGATGCAGATATTGCCTACGGCACCCAGCAGTGTGAAGTTGATGTCGCGGCCGACGTTCTTCTTGTCGTGGGTCATCAGTTCCAGCAGGGTGGGGTAGTCGTCGCAGGTGATGGGCATACGGCCATAGTTTTCGTGGATAAAGTGAACAGTCTGGCGCATCTTGTCGATGGGGAAGCCGGTCTTAGCAACACTTAGGTAGAGTTCGCACACCAAACCATAGGCCACGGCGTAGCCGTGGAGGATGGGGTTGCGCTGCAAGGCCAGCGACTCGAAAGCGTGGCCGACAGTATGTCCCAGGTTCAAAGCCTTGCGAATGCCCTTTTCCGTTGGGTCTTCCTCTACGATGCGCTCCTTCACGGCAACGCTCTTGGACAGCATCTGTCCAAGTGAGGCGAGGTCGGGATTGGCAATATCGAAATTCAGAAGTTCGGCCCAATGGGACTCGGTGGAGATGAGTCCGTGCTTCAGCATCTCGGCATAGCCAGAGAGAATGTTCTCGTGGTCGAGGGTCTTGAGGAAAATGGTGTCGAGGATGACGCAGCGGGCATTGTTGAAGACACCAATCTCATTTTTCAGACCTCCGAAGTTGATGCCTGTTTTGCCACCCACAGAAGCGTCCACCATCGAGAGCAGTGTGGTGGGGATGTTGATATAGGATATGCCGCGCTTGAACGTGGAAGCAGCGAAGCCGCCCAGGTCGGTCACCATGCCGCCACCCAGATTGATGAGCAGTGAGTGGCGTGTGGCCCCCAATCGTTGTAGGCTGCTCCATACGTGACTGATGGAGTCGAGTGTCTTATTGGTGTCGCCGGCAGGAATGGTGATGCCTTGCACACCCTCCAAACACTTGAAACCGCTGACTACGGGCCAGCACAGTTGGAGGGTAGTCTCGTCGGTGAGTACGAATGTGCGGTCAGCAGGACACTCGCCAATGGCCTGGCTAAGCACCTGCTCCAGTTGGTCGCTGAGAATGACTTTTTGTTTATCCATAATCCTTGTATTGGGCTGCAAAGTTACGGGAAAAGTGCGAGATTGCCAAATCTTTTTGAAAAATGTTTCGGAAAAGTTTTGCTAATTCGCTGAATTGTTGTAACTTTGCAGCCGATTTGCAAAAATAGTAAATGAAGACAGACAAAAAACAGAACCAATACCGCGTAAACGAGCAGATTCGGGTGCGAGAGGTCCGTATTGTAGGTGAGAACGGATCCACGGTTATGCCTACAAGACAAGCCTTGGATATGGCCCGCGATGAGGGCGTGGATCTCGTGGAGATTTCCCCAAATGCTAATCCTCCCGTTTGTCGTCTCATTGACTACAGCAAGTTCCTCTACCAGCAGAAGAAACGTGCCAAGGAGATGAAAGCCAAGCAGGTGAAGGTGGAGGTGAAGGAAATCAGATTCGGGCCTCAGACCGACGAGCACGACTATCAGTTTAAACTGAAGCACGCGAAGGAGTTCCTGGAAGAAGGTAATAAGGTTCGCGCGTATGTGTTCTTCCGTGGAAGAAGCATTCTGTTCAAGGAGCAGGGCGAGGTGCTGCTGTTGCGCTTTGCCAACGACTTGGAGGAATGGGGCAAGGTGGAATCGATGCCATCGCTGGAAGGCAAGAAGATGTTTCTTTATCTGGCTCCGAAGAAGGCTGGCGTGGCCAAAAAGAGCCAGCAGGCTCGTGACCGCGAGGCTGAAGCCCTGGAGGCTATTGAGACGGCCCGTCAGACTCAGGCTGCCGCAGAGGACATTGATGCAGAGACTCCCGCTAATGGCGGTTTGCTGGCCAACGCGAAAATCAGTGCCGATGCGCTGAAGAAGTTGACAGAGAGTGAGGATGAATAAAAGAGGCTGCGATACATCGCAGCGTGCAAGATAAAGAAAGAGAGGGTGGCGCGCCCGGTATATGCGTAGCCGCCGATTATTAATAACAATTTTAAATAACAAAAAACAATGCCAAAAGTAAAGACAAACTCCGGTGCAAAGAAGAGATTCTCATTCACCGGTACAGGTAAGGTTAAGAGACATCACGCTTACCACAGTCACATTCTGACTAAGAAGACCAAGAAGCAGAAGCGTAACTTGGTAGGTTCTACCATCGTAGACAACAGCAACCTGAAGCAGGTTCGCGACCTGTTGTGTCTCCGCTAATTAACCTATTGTCTAACATTTAAAGTACAGAAAACTATGCCAAGATCAGTAAATCACGTTGCATCAAGAGCAAAACGTAAGAGAATCCTGAAACTTACTCGCGGTTACTTTGGAGCCCGCAAGAATGTTTGGACAGTAGCAAAGAACACCTGGGAGAAGGGTCTGACTTATGCTTATCGCGATCGTCGTAACAAGAAGCGTAACTTCCGCGCTCTGTGGATTCAGCGTATCAACGCTGCTGCCCGTCTGGAGGGTTTGAGTTACTCGAAGTTGATGGGTGCTCTGGCAAAGGCTGGTATCGAGATCAACCGCAAGGTTCTCGCCGACCTTGCCCTGAACAACCCCGAGGCTTTCAAGGCTATCGTCGAGAAAGTGAAGTAAGACATTCGTCTGTTTAAAAAACATTGGGCTGCGTATCGAATGATGCGCAGCCCAATTGTTTGTCGAATTATTAGTTAGTCTTCGTCTTGACCATTATCTCCCATGCCAAGCAATGCCTTCAGGTCGCCCTCTTTGTAGAGCACGTAGACGGTGGTGCCCAGGAATGCGAGGAACAGCCAGATGAGACAGATCTTTGCGCGGCTGGGGCCGGCTTTCACGATGGGAACGGTTGCTCTCTGAAGAGTGGTGAATGCTGGCGTCTCTTCTTGCACTTTGGCTTCGGCGGCTTGCAGTGCTGAGGCCACCTGCAGATAGGCATTGTACTGCAGTTGCAGTTCGTTCTCCAAGTCAGTCTGCTTTTGGCGCTGAGTGTAGAGAATGATGTTGTGATTGGCATCCATATACTCAGAGTATCTCTGGCGTGCCTCTTCATAGCGTTCTTTTGTCTCTGCAAAAATCTTTTTGTTGTATTCCAGGTCTACGCGCACTTTGCTGGTACGGTAGTCGGTGATGAAGTCCTGCAGGCGTGTTTTCACCGAGTCGGCAATGGTGGCACACACCAGAGGATTCTGGTCTGTGACGCTGATAGTGATAACCATGGTCTTCTTGTCTACTTCGCATACCACTCTGCCATTGATAGCCTTTGCGATGGCAGTCTGTTCTTTCGTCAGGCGGAAAGGATCGAATGGCTTTTCAACCTCTTCTTCCTTTTTCTCTTTGAACAGTGAAGTGATGAAGCCGATAAACTTCTTGGGGGCACCAACGATGCTGCTCCACCACGGCGACTTCTGTTCTGTCTTCAGGTAGTCGTAGTAGGTCATGTGGCGAATGGAGTCGCCCTTCTCCTTAGACTCCAGAGTGATCATGACAGGGAACAGGCTCGTCTTGAAGTCGGTCGAGTTCATCAGATCGGGATAGAGGGTGGGGAACAGGGCTTCCGTGCCCATGCCTGCCGTGCCGGAACTACGTCCCAGATTCAGACCAAAGTTGCTGGCCAAAGCAGCCAGGCCGCTGGATCCTCTGGAACTGGTAGACAACTCTGGTGACAGTTTCACCGTACAGTTGTAGTAGTTGGGCAGGCTTAAAGCATAGATGGCAGCCAGTACAAGGGCGATAGGGAGCACCTTGTAGAACAACTTCTTGTGCTTGAGCAGGTCAAACCATATCTTTTTGAAGTCGAAGGAATTCTCCTTCTCTTCTTTCACGATATTCTTGTTTTCTTCTGACATAATTGTTCTGTTTGGGTTATTTTGTCAAGGAGGATATGGCGGCAATGATGGCAGCCACGCTAGTCAAACCTGTCAAAGCGCTTGTCGCAGTGCCGAGGTTGAACGGCTGCCTACGCTTCTTGCTGACAACCACTATCTCGCATCCTGGCTCAGGTTTCGCCCCTTTCTTCGTCAGGAGGGCACGGCCATTCTGATAGACAATGAATGTCTTCGACTTCTTGGCGCGGTGGCCGAAGCCGCCGGCTTCGTTGACATAGTATTTATAGTCTTTTCCAGCCTCGTAGAATAGCGTGTTGGGGAACATCACGTCGCCAGAAACACGTACAATTGGATCATACTCAGGAACATAGATGCGGTCACCCTCACGCAACTGAATGTTGGCATCCGATTCAGGATCGTTGATGGCTTTCTCCAAGTCAATGTAGACGGGGTAATAGTTGTCTAAGTCGAGTTTTGCATAGGTCACTGAGTCGCCTTTCTCTGTGAGAATCTGGCGTACAGCCTCCAAGGTGGCTCTTCTGCGTACCCGCTCTTCGTCACTCATAAGTCTGGTCAGTGAGGCACCTCTCAGGTAAGCGTGCTCTGTCAGGCCGCCAGCCATTTCAATAACATCGCTTAAGCGGGTGCTCTTCTGTTCCATGGCTACTGTGCCTTCCCAGTTTACTTCACCGGTTACGGTCACCAAGCGTGTCTGATTGAATACAGGGCTGCTGTAAATCGTGACATGGTCGTAGGGCTGCAGTAGGAACTTGCGTTCGTTGTCGATGACCAGGCCGTCTTTCAGGTCGAAGTGGAACTTCTCCGCATATTTGTCCGACTTCTTTGTTGCCTTTGGGTCACGCAGCACGCGGCTCACTTCGACGCGCATTAGCGATGCTTCATCACGCAGTCCGCCGGCCATCACAATGAGATCCTCGATGGTTGTGTTGTCTGCATATTCATAGGGACCAGGGCTCATCACGGCTCCAGAGATAGTGAACGTGCGCTCCATGCGGAGTTCTTTCTCTGTGGGGATGAATACCACGTCTTCGTTCTGAAGGGGTATGTCGGGGGTCGTGCCGTCTATAATGCCCTGCACGTTGACTGGAAGGACGGTGAGCGTGCGGTCTTCCTTCAGGCGGTGAATCACGGCGTGGCCAGTGAATGCGTCTTCTGTGAGTCCATCGGCGGCTTCAATCAGCGTCTTCACGCTGTTCACTCTATCACCCAGATGGAACTGGCCGGGACGGAACACGGCACCCTTGATCTCTACCATATTCTCGAAACGGTTGATCATGCCGTCAACGGAGATCGCATCGCCATCGTCAATCTTGAAGGACGACATATCAAACTCGTTGATGTTGTACACCTGATAGCGTTCACCCGTCTGGCGTACCAGGCGTACCGAAGACTTGTGGGCATCGCCCAAGAATCCACCGGCATAGTTGATAAGCGTGGCCACGGTCTCGTCTTTGCGCATCTCGTAGAACATGGGGCGCTTCACGTTGCCTGTGACACCGACCAGACACTCATAGGTGGGCACCATGATAAGGTCGTTGTCCTGCAGGGTGATGTTTCCAGCCAGACGGCCTTCAAGAATAAACTTATAGAGGTCGACGACAGTGATGAGCCTGCCGTTGCGATAAACCTGAATGTTGCGCAGCGTTCCCAGTGAACTGACGCCGCCGGCCCTGTAGAGGGCATAGAAGACGTTGGCAAACGACGAGAGGTGATAGGTACCCGGTGCTCTCACCTCGCCCATCAGATTGACTTGTATGGTTCGTGTGTTGCTCACAGTCACCTTCATGCTGCTAGTCTGATATTGCGAGCCAATGGTAGCGCGTAACTTGTTCTGGGCATCGGCAACTGTTAATCCACTGAGGTAGATCGGGCCATAGACAGGCACACTGACTGTTCCGTCGGCAGCAATGGTAAGCACCTGCGTCTCTTGCGAGGCACCGTAGATGTCGACAACCACCTGGTCACCAGGGCCCAAGACGTAGGTGTCTGGAATCGGCATGTTGAAGTTGGGCTGGAAACTGGGATTGGCCTGACTGAAGATGTTGCGGCCGAAGACACGCTTACCCTGAGCATCGGGGGCTGTGCCCTGCGTGGCTTTCACTTCACGTTCTGCGTCAGCCACATCTTCCTGAGCATCTGCATAGACTTCACCCGTGGTTCCTTCCTTGGCAGTGGTGAGTTCCTGTGAGGTTGTACCGTCGCTATTGCCCTTCATTCGGTCAGAAGCCATGCGCATAGCACCGTCGGCAGCCTTGTTGAGACCTCGGTCGGTTATCTGTTTGTCGTATTGATTGCGCAAGCGGCGAAACTGCTCCATTGTTACACCTTTCTGGATCAGTTTTGTCGCAATCTGACTCTCGCTTCTGCCAGCCTTCTTTTCACTGGCAATGAATTGAAGCACCTGGTCATCGCTCATTCCCTGAGCCATGACCTGAATTGAGCAGCACAGCAACAGGATAAAAGAAACTATATACTTTCTCATTATTACACCTTAATATTATATAAATATCTTTCTTTTACTATTTCTCTTCAGCCAACTGTAACAGGTACTGGCCGTAGCCGTTCTTCAACATGGGCTTGGCCAGTTCCTTCAATTGCTCGCGGTCGATCCAACCCCGCTTGAAGGCAATCTCTTCCAGACAAGCCACTTTCAGGCCCTGGCGCTTCTCAATGACTTCGATAAACGTGGATGCCTCGGCCAGTGAGTCGTGGGTGCCGGTGTCCAGCCATGCAAAACCACGCTGCAGGGTCTGCACCTTCAGTTTCTTTTGGGCCAAGTATTCCTGATTGACGGTGGTAATCTCCAGTTCGCCACGTGCACTGGGCTTGATGTTCTTGGCAATTTCAACCACACTGTTGGGGTAGAAGTAGAGACCCACGACGGCATAGTTGGACTTCGGATGCTCTGGCTTCTCCTCGATGCTCAGGCAGTTCCCGTCCTTGTCGAATTCGGCAACGCCGTAGCGCTCTGGGTCGTTCACATAGTAGCCAAAGACTGTAGCCAGCCCGTTCTTTTCCGCATTGTCCACGCTTTCTTTCAACAAGCCGGTGAAGCCGGAACCATAGAAAATGTTGTCGCCCAACACAAGGCAAGCGCAATCATCGCCAATGAACTCCTCACCAATGATGAAGGCTTGGGCCAGGCCGTCGGGCGAGGGTTGCTCGGCATACTCGAAGTGCACGCCCAGTTCGCTGCCGTCTCCCAGCAGTCTGCGGAAACCGGGCAGGTCGTAGGGCGTAGAGATAATCAGTATCTCCCTGATGCCAGCCAGCATGAGCGCCGAGATCGGATAATAGATCATCGGCTTATCGAAAATAGGAATCAACTGCTTGCTGATACCTTTGGTAATAGGGTAGAGGCGTGTGCCGCTTCCGCCAGCCAAAACAATTCCTTTCATAATTAGTGCTATAGCGTTTTACAGGGTGCAAAGGTACGACTTTTTTTTCTTTTATAGTCTTTTTTGTTCTTAAAAATATTAGAATGTCAATAAAAAAGTGTAACTTTGCAGCCCAAAAGAGTAAAACTATGGGAATATTACAGAAAATATTTGGCCGCAAGTCGGCTGAAACAGAGACAAAAGTGGGGGGGATGGAGGACTTCATGACCCTTATCCGCGTATATTTTCAGGCTGTCATGGCGGCCGACCTTGGTATCACGAACTTGAATGCGCTGCCCGACCTGCGCATTTTTAAGACCACGCTCCGTGTGCCGACTCAGGGTGGCAAACTGGGTATCGGCGAAAAAGCCCGTTGCAAGAAGATGCTCAAGGAGATGTATGACATGGATGACCAGTTCTTCAAGGAGATTGACCAGAGCATCCACCGCCGCTGTAAGAAGATTCAGGATGTGCAGACATATCTGCTTCAGTTCCAGGCTTTTGTGCAGGATGTGATGATGCTGACCAGCAATCTGATGAAGTTTAAATTGCGCCTGCCCAGCATCTTCAAGAAGACCATCTACTCGATGACGGAGAAGACCATCCACGATATCTTCACGAAGAACGACTACAAGGATGCGGGCGTGCTGAAGACGGTGGTTGCCGTGCGTGAATACAACAAGCGGCTGGGCTTCAGCGAGAAATGGGTCACCGACTTCACTTATCGTGTCGTGATGCTGGCAAAGAAGGAAAAACAGCCGCAAACGGACGATAAATGATTAATAAATATTAAATATGTGGCATAAGGGTGGGCTATTTACTGAATTTTGCCTACCTTTGTAAAGTAAAAGTTTAGCCATGACTCAGAATGAGAAGGTTTTAGCCACGTTCCAGACACGTGTACGGCAGATGATTCTCCGTTTTCAGGAAGTGAAGAAGGAGAATGAGGAGTTGTATGCGATGCTTGAGGAGAACGAGCAGAAAATAGCAAGGCTCGAGGCAGAACTGGCTCAGAAAGAGCGTGACTACCAGTCGTTGAAGATGGCGCGGATGCTGGAAATATCCGATGGCGACCTGAAGGATGCCAAGGACCGCCTGGCTCATCTGATACGCGAGGTGAACAAATGCATTGCCGTCCTGAGTGACGAGAAGTAACGGAAGAGAAATGCCAGAGGATAGTAAACTCAATATAAGGTTGCACGTCTACGACGAAGAGATTGCAATGGTGCTCCACAATCGTGCTGATGAGGAGTACTATCGTGCTGCCGCCAAACTCATCTCTGAGCGCTATGGAGCCTATGCACAGGCTTACAAGGGGCGCAAGAGTGACCATACCATCGCGCTGATGACGCTCATCGAGATTGCGCTGCGGTATGAGAAGGAGATGGGTAAGAACGATACGACTCCTTATGATAATATTCTCTCACAGTTGACTTCCGAGATTGAAGAGGCGATGAAATAGTGAGAAGAGTATTAACATTATATATATAATTTATGGTATTAATTTATGTGATAGTTGCCGTAGCCTCTCTTGCTATAGGAGTGGCGTGCGGATATTTCATTTTCCTCAAGGTTGTCAAGGGGAAATACAATGCGATGGTTGATGCCGCCGAGAAGGAGGCAGAGGTCATCAAGGAGAAAAAACTGCTTGAAGTCAAGGAGAAGTTCCTGAACAAGAAGAGCGAACTGGAGAAGGAGGTGCAGCAGCGCAACCAGCACATCCAGCAGAGCGAGAACCGTCTGAAGCAGCGCGAGATTTCGCTCAATCAGCGTCAGGATGAACTGGGTCGTCGTAAGAACGATCTGGACAACCAGCAGCAGCGTATCGACAACGAGAAGAAGGCACTGGCACTCAAGCAGGACGAACTGGGCAAGATGCAGCAGAAAGAGCGTGAGAAACTGGAGGAACTCTCTGGACTGAGTGCCGAGGAGGCACGCAATCGTCTGGTGGAGTCGCTGAAGGACGAGGCCAAGACGCAGGCCGCCAGTTACATCAACGAGATCATGGACGAGGCAAAACTCAACGCCAATGCTCAGGCCAAAAAGATAGTCATCCAGACCATCCAGCGTGTGGCCACCGAGACGGCTATTGAGAACAGCGTCTCTGTCTTCCACATTGAAAACGATGATGTGAAGGGTCGCGTCATTGGTCGTGAGGGCCGCAACATCCGTGCACTTGAGGCTGCCTGCGGCGTTGAGATTGTGGTCGACGACACTCCCGAGGCTATCGTCATTTCTGGTTTTGACCCTGTTCGTCGTGAGGTATGTCGTCTGGCTCTCCACCAGTTGGTCAGCGACGGCCGCATCCACCCTGCCCGTATCGAGGAAGTGGTGGCCAAGGTGAAGAAGCAGTTGGAGAACGAGATTATCGAGACAGGCAAGCGAACCGCCATCGACTTGGGCATTCATGGCTTGCATCCCGAACTGGTGCGCATCATCGGTAAGATGAAGTATCGTAGCAGTTATGGTCAGAACCTGCTGCAGCATGCCCGTGAGACTGCCAACCTCTGTGCAGTCATGGCCTCAGAGTTGGGCCTGAATCCCAAGAAAGCCAAGCGTGCCGGTCTGTTGCACGACATCGGCAAGGTGCCCGATGAGGAGAGCGAGATGCCCCACGCTCTCTATGGAGCCAAGATTGCAGAGAAATATAAGGAGAAGCCCGATATCTGCAATGCCATCGGTGCCCACCACGATGAGATGGAGATGCAGACGTTGCTGGCCCCCATCGTTCAGGTCTGCGATGCCATCAGCGGTGCCCGTCCCGGTGCCCGTCGTGAAATTGTTGAGGCTTACATCAAGCGTCTGAACGACCTCGAGGCCATCGCCATGAGTTATCCCGGCGTCACCAAGACCTACGCCATCCAGGCAGGTCGCGAACTGCGTGTCATCGTCGGTGCCGACAAGATGGACGATGCCGAGACTGAGGCTCTCAGCGGCGAGATTGCCACAAAGATTCAGAATGAGATGACCTATCCCGGACAAGTGAAGATCACGGTCATCCGCGAGACGCGAAGCGTTGCTTATGCAAAATAAATAAAGGTGGTCGACAGACCACCTTTATTTTTATTATCACCCATTCTTTTTTCATTTCGCTTCTTCCATGTCACCTTCAATGTAGAGGCGAGTCATCTCAACGACACCGTTCGTTCTGACGGTGATAGACTTCTTGAAGTGTCCGGGGTATTTGCCTGTACCATTGTAGGTCACTTTGATTTGGCCCTTCTCACCCGGCTTGATGGGGTCTTTGGTGTATTCGGGCACCGTGCAGCCACAGGAGGCGATGGCCTGGTTGATGACCAGCGGCGTCTCTCCCACATTCTCGAACGTGAAGATGCAACTGACTACAGGCTCCTTCTCTGAGAACGAGCCGAAGTTGTGCGTCACCTTGTCGAACTTAATCTCAGCCTGCTTCTGAGCCATGGCAAATGTCATTCCGCCGAGCAGCATCATGGTTAAAAGTAACAGTTTCTTCATATTTACGGTCTTTTTATTTTAATGATTCTACACCTATTTGACGTTTGAACTCTTCAAAAGTTTAAAATATTCCGTTGCTCCCAGCAGGAAGCAGCCAGTGCCGTAGTCCTCAAAATCAGGAATGCGGGTGTAACTCAGCGGCTGTCCGGCCGAGGGGTCTTTGCCTGTTCCCTGCATCCAACCCAGGAAACCGTCGGGGTGGACAGCATCACGCACCATGGCCTCCCAAGCCTTGTCGGCTATGGGGCGATAGACATCGGCCTTCAGGTAGCCCTGCTCGATGCCCCAGCAGATGCCATAGAGGAAGAGGGCCGTGCCGCTGGTCTCTGGCATGGCGTAGTTGGTCGACACCAGACTGGGATTCCAGAAACCGTCCTCACGCTGACATTTCTTCAAGCCCTCGCTCATCATCAGGAAGTCCTTCTTCAGTTCCTTGTAGGCCTTATCCTTCTTGGGCAGTTCGTTCATGCAGCGCACCAGGGCGGCATACACCCAGCCGTTGCCTCTCGACCAGTAGCAATCCTTGCCGTCCGGCTCCTTGTAGGGAGGCACATAGTCAGCATCGCGCCACCACAGACCGTCCTTCAGGTTGAACAGGCCGCCACCACACTCGTTGCGGCTCCAGCGATACATCTTCATGCCGTGGTCACGATACTTGGCTTCGCCTGTAATCTTGTACATCTGCATATAGATGGGCATGGCCATCTGGATAGCGTCAATCCAGGTCCACCAGCCGTAGAGCGATGGCTGTGTGCTCACGGTCTTGGCCGTGGCATTCTTCTTCTCGTTGGGCGTCACCATCTGGTGATCCAGATTTTCGCGCACCTTCACCATCATTCGCTCATCGCCGGTCTGCTGGTAGCGAATCAGGTAGGTCTGGGCACAGCACTGGTCGTCGGCATCGCAGGTGTTGATGCCGTTGCGTGGTGTCCACTGGTGGAAGTCGGCCCACTGGTCGGTGTAGTCCAGATAGCGCTGCTGCGGGTCTATGTCGTAGAGCGCCATCAGGCCTTCGTAGTACACGGCACGTGTCCACAGGCTGGACGGACGGATCTTTTTCCAGTTGGTCGGCACGGTGGGGTCAGCATACTTGGCCATGAAATAGTCATTGGCCTTGCGGGTCACGTTGAGCACCTCGTCGGCAGTGGTCTGTGCTGTCATAGTCAGACCCATAGTACAGGCAAGAATCAGGGCGAAAATCTTTTTCATCTTTGTCTTAGTATTTAATTATGGTACAAAGATAATGGTTTTTGTTGATTTCGCGAGCAAAATGCTCATCCTTTAACTCCCTTTAACTCCTTTTGTTGTTCGCTCTTCGCGATTTTTCTGTAATTTTGCATATCATTAAATACAAGATGAGTATATGAGTATGATATTGATTGCAGATAGTGGCGGCACCAAGACAGATTGGACGCTCCTCTTTTCTCCTTATCCCACCCGCTGGGATGTGGTTTCGACCTTTCAGACACAAGGCATCAATCCGATACACCAGACGCCTGATGTCATCCGTCAGATTCTCGGTCAGGAGATGATGCAGCAGTTGTCTTCGTTTTCCCGTGCCGCCATGATCAACGCCGGTGCCCTCGAGTTGCCCTCGCTCTCTCAGGTCGAGGTATTCTTCTATGGTAGTGGCTGCACGCCTGTTCAGGCTCCGGTTATGAAGCAGTTGCTGTCACAGTTCTTTCAGGCAGAGAAAATCAGCGTGAAGAGCGACTTGATGGCTGCGGCGCGTGCCCTCTGTCAGCATGAACCGGGTATTGCCTGCATTCTGGGGACTGGGGCCAACAGTTGCCTTTACGACGGCAACGACATTGTGCAGAACACGCCCGCCCTGGGCTATATCCTTGGCGACGAGGGCAGCGGTGCCGTTCTGGGGCGTCTGTTCATGAATGCCATTTTCAAGAACCCGGCCTTTGCCGATGTTCGCGAAGCCTATTTGGCTGAGACTAAACTCACCCAGGCGGACATCATCAACCGTGTCTATCGTGAGCCGTTGGCCAACCGTTTTCTGGCTTCCACCTCTTTATATATATATGAGCATCTGGACAATCCCTTGCTTCGCGACTTGGTGGTAGAGAACTTCCGACAGTTCTTCCGGGTCAATATCGTGCCCTATCAGCACCAGGACCTCCCGGTCCACTTCGTGGGTAGTATGGCCTATCAGTATCAGGAACTGCTCTCTCTGGCTGCCGGCCAGGAGGGCTTCCATATCGGGCAGGTCATCAAGAGTCCCATGGAGGGGTTGATAAAGTATCACAGTGTGTAGGTTCTCGGTATACTTTTGCAATTTTAACCCAAAAGTTGATGCTTTTTGGTGAAAAGTGTGTATCTTTGCACCTCGTAAGAAATAAAACACTCAAAATAGAAGATGTATAGAACAAAAACTTGCGGTGAGTTACGTCTCGCCGATGCCGGACAGCAGGTGACGCTGGCCGGATGGGTACAGCGCACGAGAAAGATGGGTGGCATGACCTTCGTCGATCTGCGTGACCGCTATGGAATTACACAGTTGGTGTTCGACGAGTCTGACGATGCCGCTCTCTGCGAGCGTGCCAACAAACTGGGACGCGAATTCTGCATCCAGGTTGTGGGAAAGGTCAGCGAACGCCAGTCGAAGAACCCGAAGATGCCTACAGGCGATATCGAGGTGTTTGTCTCTCAACTCAACATCTTGAGTGAGAGTCTCACACCGCCCTTCACCATCGAAGACAATACCGATGGCGGTGACGACATCCGCATGAAGTACCGCTATCTGGACTTGCGCCGCACTGCCGTTCGCAAGAATCTGGAGTTGCGCCACAAGATGACTATCCTCATCCGCAATTTCCTCGACTCGCTCAACTTCATCGAGGTGGAGACACCTATATTGATAGGTAGCACCCCTGAGGGAGCCCGCGACTTCGTGGTGCCCAGCCGCATGAATCCAGGTCAGTTCTATGCCCTGCCTCAGAGCCCGCAGACGCTGAAGCAGTTGCTCATGGTCAGCGGCTTCGACCGTTACTTCCAGATTGCCAAGTGCTTCCGCGATGAGGACCTGCGTGCCGACCGCCAGCCGGAGTTCACGCAGATCGACTGCGAAATGTCGTTTGTCGAGCAGGAGGATGTGCTGCAGGTCTTCGAGGATCTGGCCCGCCATCTGTTCAAGGAGATCCGCGGCATCGAGTTGCCCCCGCTGCAGCGCATGACGTGGCATGAGGCCATGCGTCGCTTTGGCTCCGACAAGCCCGACCTGCGTTTCGGCATGGAGTTTGTTGAACTGATGGATCAGTTGAAGGGCACGGGCACGTTCCCCGTCTTCAACGAGGCCAACTATATTGGTGGCATCTGTGTGCCTGGTGCTGCCGACTATACCCGCAAGCAACTCGATCAACTGACTGACTTCGTCAAGCGTCCTCAGGTGGGTGCCAAGGGACTGGTCTATGTGAAGTTCAACGCCGACGGTACGGTGAAGTCGAGCATCGACAAGTTCTATGAGCCGGAGGTGTGGCAGAAGGTCAAAGAAGCCTGTGGCGCCAAGGATGGCGACCTGTTGCTCATCCTCAGTGGCGACAATGCCAACAAGACCCGTGTCCAACTCTGCACGCTGCGTCTGGAGATGGGCGACCGCCTCGGACTGCGCGACAAGAATCAGTTCGTCTGCCTGTGGATTGTCGACTTCCCCCTGTTTGAGTGGAGCGACGAGGAGCAGCGCCTGATGGCTACCCACCATCCGTTCACGATGCCTAATCCCGATGATATTCCTCTGCTCGACACGGCTCCTGAGAAGGTGCGCGCCGTGGCTTATGACTTCGTGTGCAATGGCGTTGAAGTCGGCGGTGGTTCGCTGCGTATCCACGATGGCAAGTTGCAGGAGAAAATGTTCCAGATTCTGGGCTTCACCCCCGAACGGGCCATGGCTCAGTTTGGCTTCCTGATCAACGCCTTCAAGTACGGTGCACCGCCCCATGCCGGTCTCGCCTTTGGTCTCGACCGCTTCGTCTGCCTCATGGCCGGTCTCGATAGCATTCGCGACTGCATCGCCTTCCCGAAGAACAATTCCGGTCGCGACGTGATGCTCGATGCTCCAGGCGAGTTGGACCCCAAACAACTGGAAGAATTGCAGTTGAAGATTGACTTACATCAAGAATAATTTACAAATTGAAAGAAATTGCTCTGAATCAACAATTTGTCTTGCTGAAAAGTAGTACTTTTGCAAAAGAATTGAAACATTCAACTTCAATAGTATTAATATTTTAAGCATTATGGCAGAAAAGAAAGCAACAACTAAGAAGGCTGCTACTGAGACAAAGGAGGCTGTAGCAAAGAAATCAACCACAACCAAGAAGGCCGCAGCCGTGAAGGTGGAGAAGGCCGCAGTTGCAGTTAACGCCGAGAACATTGGTTTCAAGGCTGGAGATGTTTATCAGGCACTGGCAGCAGCAGAGAAGGCTCTCACTGTAAAGGAGATCGCCAAGGCTGCAAAGATTTCAGAGGAAGAGACTCTGCTCGGTCTCGGATGGCTCTTCAAGGAGGGCAAACTCCAGAGCGCTGAGGACAACAAGATTGTTCTGGCCTAAGACACAGCAGAAAACATAAAAAAGGGTCGGTAAGCATGGTTTACCGACCTTTTTTCTACTTTTATCCTTATGTACGAACAGCAGATATTGCGCATTCTGTCAGATGTGGGTGAGCGGGGCATCAGTGTGTCGCTGCTGGCCAAGCATATCTACAACCTGAACTGTACGCTGTTCGTCCAGCCCGACTTGCAGGAGGTGCACCAGCAGGTGCAGCAGTATCTGCTCCGCAACAGCAAGTCGCCCCAGTCGCTCATCGAGAGCACCGGTCGCCGTGGCTACTACCGTCTGAACACCAATGGCTCAGCCGATGCCCGCCAGTTGATGCTCGATTTCCGTGACGAGCAGCCCGCTGAGGAAGCAGAAAGCGAGAAGCCCCAGCAGGACCTCTCGCTCAGTCTGTTTGGCGAAGACTTCTAACTCATCACTGATCACTTTTCACTCATCACTTCTCACTTCTCCCTCATCACTTCCTGATAGAGTTTCAGCAGTTGTTCTGCTGTCTTGTGCCACGAGAACAATTGTGCCCGCTGCAGTCCCCATGCTTTCTGCTGATTATATAATGTCTCGTCGGTTTCCAGCCGGATGAGGGCATCAGCAATTTCATCGGCCTTCTCGGGATTCACCAGTATGGCGTCCGTTCCGCCAATCTCCGGCATCGACGAAGTGTTGCTCGTCACTACGGGCGTGCCGCAGGCCATTGCCTCGAGCAGGGGGATGCCGAAACTCTCGCGGAGCGAAGTGTAGAGGAATGCAAAGGCACCATTATATATATAAGGCAGGTCGCTGTTGGGAATGTAGCCCGGCATCCTGATTTTCTCGCGGATATTTTCTATGTGGTTGCGGCTGATGATCCAGTTCAGGTATTCCCGGTCCAGGTCGGCCATCAGCAGCGGCCGCTTCACGCTCGATCGCTCCAGGTAGCGGGAGTAGGCCACCAGCGTGCGCTCGGTGTTTTTCTTCGGGTCGGTATTGCCCAGGAAGAACAAGAAGCCCTTCTCGGGAATATACTTCTTATAGACTTCCTTGTCATCGCTGACGGGACGGAACCAGTCGTTATAGCCGTTGTATATCATGGCCATGCGCTGCTGGGGTATGTGCAGTTTCGTCACAATGTTGTTCAGTTCGAAATTGCTCACCGTGATGATGCGCCGGCACTTGTCCAGTATGCGTGGCACCACCAGTCGGCGGTAGAGCCAGCCCATGTTCTGGTAGACCGACTTGTTCTGCTTGTCGCGCGGCTCCAGGAAGATGATGTCGTGCAGGGTCAGCACCAGCGGAATGTCGCAGCGGATGGGGGCCGTGTTGCTGGTGCAGTGCAGCAGGTCTACCTTTGCCTTCTTGGCGGCTTTGGGCAGGGCATACTGCTCCCAGAGCGGATACGATGGCGTGTCAATCTCTATCACGTGCACATGCTCCGAGTCCTCCACACAACGGTCGGGGCCGGGCTTTACAAAAACAAAATACTCGTTTTCGTGGTCCATCTCCTGCAGTTGCAGTATTTCCTGCAGCACCACATAGTCCATGCCGTGCTTGTTCTTGCGGAAGATGCGCTGTGCTTCAATGCCGATTCTCATGATAACCCTTTTAACTTTTTAATAATCTTCGCGGGAACGCCGGCCACGACAGAGTAGGGTGGCACGTCTCTCGTCACCACGGCACCGGCGGCTACCACCGAGTGACGGCCGACGGTCACGCCGGGCATGATGGCCGCATTGGCCCCAATCCAGATGTCGTCTTCTATAACGACCGGCTTGGTCGATACGCCTTGCTCGTCGATGCGCTTGTCGACTTCGTCGAAATTATGGTTCAGTGCCGTCACCGTGATGCCCTGTGCCAGGTTCACGTGGCTGCCGATGGTCACGGGGCCAATGATGGTGTTGTGCAGGCCGATGCGGGTATGGTCGCCGATGACGACGTCGCCCACGGCATTGTTGATGCAAGAGAACGACTCCACCACGCTCTTTCTCCCCAGAGAGAACCGCCGGTAGGGTGGGGTGTCCATCCTCACGCTGCCGTAAATCTTCGAGTGCCGTCCCCGGTGCTGATAGAGCGGTGCCAGCAGTCGGATGTACCATCGTGGCCGTGCATCCCGCTGGTTCATAATCAGCCAGTCCAACCATTTCTTGAGTGCCGGGCTCTTCTTCAGACCGTCTCTGATGCTTTCTTTATCTTTCATCAGTCAGTTTTTTTTCATAATGTGCCCACAAAAATACGGAAAAAGTTTGACTATTCCAAATATTTTCCGTATTTTTGCCAAAAATTAGGTTGAATGAAAATTCTTTTCCTCACATATCATGGCTTTTCGGAGCATAGTGGCATCTCAAAGAAGATTCACTATCAGGTGAAGGGACTTCGCGAAAACGGTCACGATGTCCGTCTGTGCTACTATGGCTTCGCAGCCGATGGCCACCGCTGCCGCTATATAGACGATGAGGTGTTGAAAGACTATGGTACAGGTGCCATCGCAGGCCTTCGGCAGCGTATGGACTATGATTGCATCTATGACTATTGTGTTTGTGAGCAGATTGAGTTTGTCTATGCCCGCTGCTTCCAGAACGCCAACCCGTGGCTCATCCGTTTCTTCAAGAAACTCAAGAAAGCCGGCATTCATGCCGTGACCGAGATTCCTACCTATCCTTACGACCAGGAGTTTGCTAATTTTGAGTGGAAGGCACGTCTGGGGCTGAAGGTTGACCAAATTTTCCGCCGCCGACTGTACAAGTATATGGATGCGATGGTCACCTTTAGCGATGCCGAGGAAATCTTCGGCCAGCGTACCATCCGCATCAGCAATGGCGTTGACTTCGATAGCATCCCGCTCCACTCACCTCTCACCTCTCACCTCTCACCTCACCATTTGATTGGTGTTGCTGAGGTGCACCCTTGGCATGGTTTCGACCGAGTCATGTCTGGTATAGGAGAATATAAAGGAGATAGGAAGGTCTTTTTTCATGTGGTTGGCGGTGTTCATCCACATTGTATGGAGACTGACTTTGCACCTATTATCAAGAAGTATGGCATTGAAGACAAGATTGTCTTTCATGGTACGCTCTTTGGTGACGAACTTACCAAGGTATTCAATCAGTGTCAGTTTGCCATTGGCTCTCTGGGCCGTCATCGCAGTGGCATCACTGTCATCAAGACCCTCAAGAACCGAGAGTACGCTACACGCGGGATACCTTTTATATATAGTGAACAGGACAGCGACTTCGACCACCAGCCCTACATTCTGAAGGCCCCGGCCGACGAGAGTCCCATTGACATTCAGCGCATCATCGACTTCATGACCCATTTCACCATGAAACCCGAAGATATCCGTCATACCGTGGAGCATCTGACGTGGAAGATTCAGATGCAGCGGGTGGTAGATGAGGTCATTTCAGTTTATAGTATTCGCTGATAGCATTCAATCAGTTTGTCCACACAGGCAGATACATTATATTTGCGAATCAGGGTATTGCGTAAATTGGGCTGGGAAGTGTCGTCTTCCAATGCTTTCATAATGGCCTGGCCAATATCATCTACATCATAAGGGTTCACCAATTGCGCACTCCCTGCTTCATAGTATTCTTTGGGCCCGCCAAGGTTCGTAATCACGATATTGCAACCATGTATGGCTGCTTCCAATGCTACCAGTCCTACGCCTTCGTTCAGACTGGGCAGGGCGAACACTTTAGCATGGTTGTAAAGTGAGATGAGTTCTTCGTCGCTGACGAATCCGAGAATTTCGATATTTTGTGCATCACCAATCAATTGGCGTAGTTTGGCTTCTGATTCGGCATTGCCCTTGTTCCCCACAAGTTTCAGAGGGAAATTGTACTTTCGGGCCGCACGAATAAGGTTCGGCACGTTCTTGCGGGGCTGAGTCATTGTGCCTGCAAAGAGACAGAAGGGTTCTTTATGAATGTGGGCATCGTAGTGGTCTTCACGATAGGAGAGGGGAACAATGGCAACTTTTTCGTTTTCTATACCGTACCCCCTTCTCAGGTAGTCTGCCTCATATTCAGTCCGGGCAAAAAACAACTTAATGTCCGGGCGTAACTGACGAAGGGCATAGTTTTGTGAGAAAAGCCTTAGACGGCTGAAGCCAAAGTGCGTAGCCAAACGGTACTTCCACATCGGGGTGTTGGTGTCGATGATAGGAGAGAACACGAAGTTGGGGTTAATGCCGCTACCCCAATGAATGATGTCGTAGTTCCACAGGCCAAAACCAAACACGTGTACAATATCGTATGATTTCCAGTCGTAGTGACCCCACGGACTGATACGGTCTACCTGATGACCTTTCCGTTCCAGTTCCTTCAGCCAGATTTCGGCTTGCATTTTGCTACCGTCTCCTGCCCCCATATAGCAGGCTCCAGGGTACATAATATAGGCTATCTTCATTTGTTCTATATTTTTGAGGCAAAGATATGAAATATTTATCTTATTACCAAATATAATGTGAATAATTAAATGAAAAACAATGGTTTTCTTCCGAATTGTTTTTTAGTTACCCTAAAATCCGCAACTATCATCCAATACACGATTAAGGGTAGATTTATGAGTCGTTAGTAGCAGCTTTCAGTAAAAAGCAACAGCACAACATCAATATGTAGCCACCATCCCCTTACCCCACGATGCGACTTGAGGT
>JAFUUL010000084.1 GCA_017483805.1 Prevotella sp. | reverse complement strand
GCCGGAAATGATGCAGGAGTCACCAACAACATCGTGCAGAAGGAGCGTTTACGCTACTCCTGACTTCGGCGATGCGTAACCCTGCTAGCACGTGTGCCTGTTAGTTTATATTTACTTCTTGTTGAGGATGGCCTTGATGTCGAAGAGTGGCTTAATCAGCTGATGTTTTTCAGAGAGGAACAGAGTCTTTACCCTCTCGGTGTCACCGTATGGCAGACTTAGTTTTATCGTGGGAATGGTCTTGGCAATGTCTATCACCTTGTCCACACTGAGGTTAATTCCCCCATGCAGTGCAATAATGCGTTGCAGCTCCTTGTAGACCTTGTATGCGATGAAACAGATACAGATGTGCGCCTCGATGCGCTTCTCAGTGAAGTGGAATATCGGCCTTGCCTCCAGATTGCCCTTTGTGACACGGAATGCTCGTTCCACGTACCAAAGACTGTGATACTGGGCTACAACCTGTCCGGCCTCAAGATCCGTATTGGTGACATAGCCTTTCAAACCATCCCACTTCTTGTCGGTCTCTATCTCCTGCTCGTTGATGACCACTTGCACGTCCTTGCTGATGGTAAGGAACTTGTTGTAGCCGCGTCTGTTGATGGAGGCCTTGGTAAGCACACCGTTGCTGTAGGCCTTACGTAGCCTCCCGATGCCCTTTTCGCGATTATGAGCGTCATTCTTGGCCCTTTGCTCAGAATAGCCTACAATCAGCCTCTCGCCGTTCTTGCGGGTGTGTTCATGATACATGCCAGATATCTTCTCCTGAGCGAGCATCCACTCCACGACATCGGCAGGCTCTTTCTTGATTCTTGCACCAAGGATATACTTGTAGCCGGCTTGACGAAGCAAATCCACATTGGTCTTGTTAAGGAGGCCAGAATCGGCTACTACGACAAAGTCCTTGATGTTGAAGCGCTGGATGAAGTCGTCTATGATGGGAATCATCGTGCGCCCCTCATATTGCGCCCCGTTGAAGATGGAGTACGACAGGGGATAGCCGTCAGCACTGACCAGCAGCCCCAGGATAATCTGAGACTCAGAGGTCTTTCCGTCCTTTGAGAATCCGTTAGTGCGCAGCTCGTCCTGTATGCCCGTCTCAAAATATAGCGAAGTGACATCGTAGAACATCAGCCCAATGCTACCGCCGAGAATCTTGCGGGTATGCTCCACGCTTATCTGCTGCACCAGCTCGCGCTGCTTGTTGTACAGCTTGTCCATGTAGCGGTATATCTGGTCAAGGCTGACATCCTCGTGGAAGTACGACTTCAGATAGTCTGCCGTGGCAGACTTGCTCAACGGCTGGCAGATGCGGGCAATGACAAGATGACGAAGCACCTCATCCCTTATCCTGTTAAAGCCGATGCTGTCATAGACCTGGTTTAGAATCTGCTGCGGCCCGTTAAGCACAACCGCAGAGATGTTATTCAGTACGCGCTCTGACTCCAAGAACTCCTGCTGTACAATGCTACTCTGGACAAAGTCTATTTCCTGCTGTCCGCCATACCTGCGTACCCACTCTGAGGCCTTGGCATACAGGCGGTCGGCTTCCTCCTCGGTCTTTGCGACACCGAAGCTCTTGATCTCCTTGAAGCCTCCACGGCTCTTGTCAACCACTACCACACTGATGGTTCCAGCCCTGTTTTTCTTCTTTCGCGGGAACATGCCGCAAAGGTAGGCAAAAATTCTGAGTCACCCAAGTCACCAAGCAAAATTCCCTGTTTATAGGGGTTTCAGGTGGGTTTACCACTCGGAAATGTTAAAACCGCCGAAGTCAGGAAGAACAACGACTACGACTGTGTCATCATGTCGCACGACCAGTTCGGCAAGTTACCGCAGTCGCCGGAAATGATGCAGGAGTCACCAACAACATCGTGCAGAAGGAGCGTTTCCGCTACTTCATCAAGGTGCCCGAACTGGCGGCATTCTACAACGAGATTACCGACTACCGCACGGCGGAGGACGTGGGCGTGGACCGTCCCGACAAGAACGAGATACTGCACAATATCCACCCGACACCCGACCAGGAGGACTTCATCAAGCGGCTCATGCATTTCGCCAAGACGGGCGATGCCACGATACTGGGCCGTCCGCCGCTCTCCAAGACGGAGGAGAAGGCAAAGATGCTCATTGCCACCGACTACGCCCGCAAGATGGCACTGGACATGCGCATGATAGCCCCCGACTACGAGGATCATCCCGACAACAAGGCCTCGCACTGTGCCAAGATGATAGCGGAATATTACCACCGGTACGACGCACAGAAGGGTACGCAGTTCGTCTTCTCCGACCTCGGTACCTATCAGCAGGGCAGCGACTGGAATGTCTATTCGGAGATCAAGCGCAAGTTGATAGATGACTACCACCTGCCTGCACACGAAATCCGCTTCATACAGGAGTTCCAGACGGAACGGGCTAAGAAGAAAGTCATTGCCGCCATGAACGAGGGCAGCGTGCGTGTGCTGTTCGGCTCCACGTCCATGCTCGGCACGGGTGTCAATGCCCAGCAGCGTGCCGTGGCGGTACACCATCTTGATACGCCCTGGCGACCCAGTGACCTCGCCCAGCGTGACGGCCGTGCTGTCCGCAAAGGCAATGAGGTGGCCAAGCACTTTGCCGGTAACAAGGTGGACGTCATCATCTATGCCGTGGAGAAGTCGCTCGACTCCTACAAGTTCAACCTGCTACACTGCAAGCAGACCTTCATCTCGCAACTGAAAAGCGGTGCGATGGGTGCCCGCACCATCGACGAGGGCGCGATGGACGAGAAGTCGGGCATGAACTTCTCCGAGTATATGGCCATCCTGTCGGGCAACACTGACTTACTCGACAAGGCCCGTCTGGAGAAGAAAATTGCCTCGCTGGAGAGTGAGCGCAAGTCGTTCTACCATGGGCGTAACGAGTCGGAGCGCAAACTCAACGCCATCACCTCGGACATCGAAAGCAACAACGGCTATATCCAGAACATGCGCGAGGACTATGGGAAATTCGCGGCACAGGCAAAGAAAGACGAGAAGGGCGAGTACCTCAACCCCCTCCGTCTCGACGAATGCAAGGCGACGGACGAGAAGTCGCTGGGCAAGATGCTCCAGAAGATGGACAAGGAGATGAATACCTATGGCGCACGGAAGAAGATAGGCGAACTATACGGCTTTCCGATAACCGTGTTGAGCGAGAAGGCAGTCACCGACGGGCTGGAACTGGTGCATAACAAGTTTGCCGTGGATGGCAACTACAAGTACACCTATAACAACGGCAACATTGCCCCGACCGACCCGATTGCCGCAGCCCGCAATTTCCTCAATGCGCTGCTGCATATCCCTGCCGTCATTGAAAAGTATGAGAAGGACAATGCACGGCTGCAGGTCGATTTGCCGCTGCTCCAGTCCATCGTCGGCAAGCAGTGGAAGAAGGAGCACGAACTGCGCGAACTGAAAGGGCAGTTGGTGGAACTGGACAAGAAAATCACCGCCGAACTGAACAAGGGGCAGCCGAAAACGGTGGAGAAGTCATCTGAGGAAGGTCAGGTGACAAGACCGGAGCAGCAGCCGCAGCCTAAAAGCGAAACGCCTACGGTCATTGTGCCGATGATGGATAAACGTCCACCGACAGGAATACATTTGTAGAAATAATAAGAGCCGAGACAAACGTATTGTCTCGGCTCTTGAATTAGAGAGATTAGTGCGAATTAGAACGTGTAGCCGTTCACGCTGTCCCAATCGGGGTCGGCTGTCATGCGGAAGGTGCCGTCGCTCTGCTGGCTGCTGCCGCCGCTACCGAAAAAACTGCCAGTGTAGCGGGTGATTTGGTTGCGGATGACGGGGACGTTCTCAAAGACGCGCTCCTTCACGGTGTTGTCGTTGGCATCGAGGGCGGTGACGGTGAGTTTCGTCAGCACGTCCTCCTCGGTGTGCGGAAGCGTGTAGATGTCGAAGGATGTCCCGTCGGGGAAACCGACGGGCACGGGACGCACCTCCGTCTGCTTGGAGTTGACGCAGCCGTAGCCGTCCTTGGGCGAGAAGGTGGAGGAGCCGCCGGTGTAGTAGAACTTGAACTTCGACACTGAAGACGGGATTTCCTCGTCGGTCAGTACCAGCCGGAACATGGCGACGGCGCGGGTGAGCGTGAGGTCGTAGGACTGCACATCGGAGGTCACCACGAGGTCGCCGTAATAATAGAAGGTGTCGGTCACTTTGTTGTTGGGGAAGGTGACTTTCTCCTCGGAGGTGATGGTGGCCGAGCCGTCGCCGTTGTGGGCAATGACCACGAGGTGGTAGGTGCCGGGGGCGAGCGTCAGGGCGACGGTTCCGAAGTCGCTGTCGGTGTCCTTCTGCGCCACGGTCTTCACCTTCGTGCCGTCGGCACTGAAAATGGCAATGTTCAGGCGGGTGCAGAGGGCGGTGATGTTGGTGGCGGCGCGGGTGGCAGCACGATTGCCGCTGTTGTCGAAGGCCGTCTGCTCAAACTGTGTCATGTGTAGGATGACGTTCGCGTCGGCAGCCGAACTGCCGACCACACTATCCTCGTCGAGGATGGGCTTCTCGCACGCTGCTACCAGCAGGGCGAGGGCAATAAACATGTACTTTTTCATTTTGGTTTATTCATTGTTAATTGTTACTGTGACGACGGGACGGAGGTAGACGGCTGCAGTTGTGGGCGTTTTCACTTCACCTGTGCTCATAAGTATCTGTTTCAGAGTGCCGTCATCGTCAAGGAGGTAGTTGCGATCATTGGCTATGCCCAGTGCGCTGTGGGCAGCCTGGAAAAGTCGCGCCTCGGCGAGTGCCATGAGTCGCCAACCGCTGATGTCATCGGTGCCATTCTCGGCAGCCCTGGCCTGCATGTAATCAACCGTAGTACCTGCCACGCCTGTCAATCGCCTCTCGTTGGGCGAGAGCAACGTCAGTTCTGCCGACTCGCCGTCGGTGGCTACCACGGATGCCAGCACGTAGCAGCCTTGATAGGTGTCGCCAGCGGTGGGGAAATTCGCGGGATTGACGACGGCAGAACCGTCGTCCGCACTGCCGTTGCCGTCGCCCTCAGAGCCGCTGCCGTCACCCGAAGCGCTGCTGCTGCTCTCGTCGAAGTCGAAGCGGATGGTGCGCTCACCCAGCCACGTCGCGCCCTCGATGGTGCCCGTCAGGCTCACGCCGACGGCCTCGGTGTAGGTGCCCTCGATGTTAATCTTGTAGCCCGCCTCCAGTTCGTTGCTCGTCGAGTAGGTGTAACTGCGCGTGCCGCTCGGCGTTGTGATGCGCACGGTGATGCTGGCTGGCGAGGACGATGGCGGCAACAGGAATAGTGACCCCACTCCTGGCCCCTCCCCTACAGGGGCGGGGAGTTGCCACGTCCTACCGTCGCTCTGCTTCTCCAGACTCAACGAATACGCGCCGTCCGTTCCGCTATAGTTGCCGCCCACGGTGAGCGATTGCCACAGCGGAGAGATTGACAGCGAGACCGCCGTGGCCGCCGTCGGAATCTTCCGGAGCACCACGCTCTGCAGCAGCATCGTGCGCCGTTCCATGCCCAGCGTCACGGTGTTCGCCTCGCCGTCGGCCAGCGACACGTTCGCCTTTGCCGCCATCAGGTCGCCGTGGCTCATGCCCTCGCGCAGTGCAATGGCCGAAGTGGTCAAGGCATCCGAGGCCGTTGGCAGCACATAATCCGTCGTTGACGCTCCGCCCACGGCAAAGACCGAGTACGAGCCTTCCACGAGCGCGATGTTCAGCGTCTGCCCCTCGTCGCCGATGGTCTGCGCCGCCCGGCATTCCTCGCCCTGGAACACATACACCGTCACGGGGTACGCCACGGTTGCGTCATCGCCAGCCG
>JAFUUL010000109.1 GCA_017483805.1 Prevotella sp. | reverse complement strand
GGGGTGGCGGAGCCTGCGGGGGTGACGGCGATGGTCAGCGTCTGGCCAGCCGTGACGGCGGCGCCGCTCTCAACCTGGTGCCCCGTCTGGTCGGTCACGGTCATCGAGCCCGTGCCGGTCTTCGCGACGGTCAGCACGGGGGCTGACGATGACGGCTGCTGCTCGGAGGAGGAGTCGCCGGTGTCGGTGATGTCCTCGCCCTGGTCGGCGGCTTCGGCGGCGGCGCTCTGCACCTTGGTCCACTTGACCTCGGCGGCGAACTGTGCGCTGAACTTCGTGGCCACGGTGCAGCCCAGGCGGCTCTTGCCGTTGGCGGCGTTCACCATGTCGGCGGTGGCTACGACGGTCTGGCCGTTCACCTCCCTGTCCTTCACGGAGAGCTGCAGGTTGGGATAGACCGTCAGGAACTCCTTGCCCAACTGGCAGCGGAAGCCTTTGAGCACGTTGCGCTGCACGGCCTTCATAAACTCCTCGATGGCAGCCTTGGCCACTGAGGGCTCAATCGACTTGCCGTCGAGTGCCTCGTCGAGGATTTCCTCGGTCGAGAGGGTGCCAGCCCACTGGGGGATGGCGTAGAATGAGTGGGTGCCTACCTTGGTGTTTTCGGCTACCCGATACTTTACTTTTGCCATAGTTTTGCAATCGTATTAGTATTTGTTGTGCCCCTTGTTCCAGCCGTAGTCCGCGAGGCGGGGCGTGTGGCCTGCGGCGGCTGTGTCTTGAAAACATGCCCGCGAACGGGAAGTATACTTTCGGCGCGCGACAAGTATACTTCCGGCGCGCGGCAAGTATACTTTACGGTTTTAGGGGGTTCGGCGCAAGGGCTACCCCTCGCTCACTTCCTGCATCTCCATGTCGACCTCGCCCTTGTCGATGGCTTTCTTCTCGCGTTCGAGGAAGGCGAGCGACTTCAGCTTGAAGGCTTCGGCCACCTCGTCGCCCTGGATGCGCACAACGACGCCCTCGCGGGGCACCTTGTTGCGGCAGAGCGGTTCACGCTGCTCTATCTGGCACACCTCGGCCAGACGGTCGGGGAAGTCGCGCATGTCGCCGCCCTGGCCGATGAGTTGCTCGATGGTGCCCTGCCACAGGCGGACGTTCAGGATGTTGAACAATCGGCCTACGTTCTTGTCGCCAGCGTCGTGCATGCGGGTCTTGATGCACTCGGTCAACTGGCCTATGTCGTCGATGCTCAATTCGCGCAATCCTTCATCCGTGTGCATCGTGGCGCGGTAAATCATCAGGAAGTTCTCGTCCTGTCGGCAGCCGTAGTCGTAGTCCTTCTGTATGGCCTTGCCGCCGGGCAGCCAGCCGCATATCTCGCCATAGACGGTCAGGCCCCGGTCGAGGTAGGGGTAGATGATGTTGCCGTATTCCGACCAGATGTCCACGCCGTAGTAGCCCTCGGGGTGCTCGCACTGGTCGTTCCACTCGTTCTTGATGACCTTGCGCGACGAGACGACCATGCCGTACTCCTGTCGCGACTCCTTGATCAATTCGCGGCCCGCGAGTCGGTTCACCCACCGGCGCAACTTAAAGAACCGCAGCGGCGTCTTCGTCAGCACGTTGGCGCAGATGAACGAGGTGCCGTGCATCTTCACCGTCACGTCGATGGCGGTCTGCGGCTTGAAGTCCATCAGGTGCTTCCTGAGCGGGGCCGTGTCGTAGTGCAGGCGGAACTGTCCGGGCACCATGCGGTTCAGCCTGTCCCAGCGGGCGGTGCCCTTCTGGCCGTGCTGTCGCGGCTCGTTGCGTTTCGGCACGTAGGGCTGCACGAACAGCATGCCGTCGATGGTGTCGAAGTCCTGGCCCACCTCCTGTGCCCAGTCTATCGCTTCCGTCGGCGGCTGGTCGGTCTTCGCTGTGTCGCGCATGAACTGCACCAGCTCGTAGGGCTTTGTAATCGTCTCGGGCCGGAAGAGCACGCCGAACGACGGACAGCCCCTCAGTTTGATCATCTTCACGCGGCCGTTGTCCTCGAAGTAGCCCACCATCCGCTTGCCCTCGTCGGTCTTCAGGAAGTCGGGGTCCTGTCCGATGCACCGCGCCACATCGTCGCAGTTGGCGTTCCTCTCATAGTGGCGGTACATGTTGTTGGCTCGGAGGAACCAGTCGCTAATCTGGCACTCGTTCGACACGTAGAGCATCACGTCGCCCTGCCTTACGTCCTGTTTGTTCACTACGATGCGCTCGCCGTTGACCACCGTGCGCATCAGGTTGTCTGAGTTCTCCACGGGCTCCAGTTCGCCCACGCGGACCACCGAGCAGCAATACTCCTCGGTGAAGTCCTTCGATTTCGTCAGTCTGTTGGTCATAATCTTTTATTCCTTTAATAGTTCTTTTCTTTCAATTCCTTCAATCTCTCCACCTGACCTCCGGTCGAGTTCCGGCGCTGCTCGGCATAGTCGGAGCAAGCTCCGCTCTGCTCTCGCAGCCTCTCCACTTCCTCATCGACGATGCGGGTGAACTCGTCCTTCTGCATCTGCATCTGTTCGAGCCGGTCGGGGGCGATGCGGCGGTCGGGGTGCCGGTGCCACTCGATGAAGCCGGGGGCGGGCAGGCTCTCGCAGTCGAGCTGGTGGATGCGACTGATGTAGTCGCTGTAGTCGGCGTACTCGTCGTGGGTGATGGCGTGCTCCACGATGTACTGCATCTCGTCGAGCGTGATGAAGTAGAGCGTGCGCATCTGGTAGGGTGCGCCTGCGGGGTGCTCCTCGCCGCCTATCCAGTAGTCGTCAGGCGTCGCGGGCAGGTTCCACAGGTTGTGCAGTTCCAGGGCGTAGCCATTGGCCGCCTTGGCCAGCTGCTCCGCGAGGTGACGCCGGACGGCGTCGGGGGTCTTGTAGGTCTTGCGGCCCTTGTGATTCTGTGTCATGCCTCGCCCTCCTGTTTAGTCCGTTCCTCCACTTCCTTGCGGGCCTCGAACTCGATGTCGGTGAGGTCCGAGAGGGTTACTTTGTCGAGTCCCACTTCATTGGCCTTGCTGCAGAGCAGGCAGAAGCGGATGACGTACTCATCGGGCAGTTGTATGCCGATGCCGCGCAGGGCGACGTCCCAAAGGGTCTCGCCGTGCTGCAGGATTCCTTGTTTCTCTTTTGCCATAGTTTCTTATTCTTTGTTATCAATTATTCAGTCGAGGATGATGATTTCCTCCTCGCCCCGCCGGGTGACGTAGGCGAAGATGTCGTTGCGGTACACCTGGCGCTGCTTGACGATACGATATTTCTTGCGAGCATAGTCCAGACACCACTCCCTGTCGAGCGTCCACGATATGCCAGGGTCTGCATCTTCCACGTCTACGATGTCGCCCGGATGAGTGCTCTGTATCCATTGCACCCATGATGTAGGGTCTATGCGAGCGTAGTTGATGTCGTAGGCTCGCCAGACGGTGACGGGAAACTGCATCGCGTCGAGTGCCTTGGCGTCCTCGGGTGTCATAAACCACGAGCGGCAGGGGCGGCTGGACTTCATCATCGTGCGGAACAGTGGGGCCGTCTCGGTGCTCCCGGCGGCCACCCATACGGTGCGCATCAGTTCCCAGTAGCGTGGGTTGCTGAGCAACTTGGTCTTGCGGAAGAACAGGTCGAGCATCTTCTGGCCGGCCTGCTCGCCGCCCTCCTGGTCGATGCGGATGAGTTGCATGGCAATCTTCGAGTCGCGTGCCATCTGCTTGTCGCTGAGTCCCGTCGGTATGCGGCGGGTGAAGTCCGTGCGCCGGTTGTCCTCCACCGCATTCGGGTTGTATGTCCCGATGGTGTATTTGGGTATCTCAATCATACGCCTTATATATTAAAAGGGTAATGGCTCCTGTGCCGGTGGGAATGGGGCTGCTGCCGGGGCGGGCTGTTGCTGATTGGGCGGGACGACGGCGGGCTGCTGTGCTCGCAGCACGTTGTAGGCGCGGATTTCGTTGAACCAGCGGCCCTGGTACTCGTGGGCATCGATGTCGAACTGGATGGTGACCTGCTGCTCGCCCTGCTGCAGCGCGAACTGCTTGATGCGGTCTTCGCCGAATATCGAGAAGGCCATGCGCTTCGGGTATTGCGCCGGCACCTCCAGCACGTACTCCTGCCGCATCCACTGGTTGCCTGTTCTCTGACTGGTGCCGCTCTGCGCTGGCATCACGGCAATAATCGTTCCTGTAAGATCCATAATGTTGCTATTGTTTGATTGTTAATTACCTTTCTTGTTCACGTCCGCCATGATGTCGCCGACGAACTGGGCGATGCGCTCCTCGGTCATCGAGCGCAGTTTCATGCGGCGGGCGACGCGGGCTGACATCCGGACGAAGTCGTCCATGAACTCCCGCTGCTCGGCGTCGGTGGCCTGCGACATGTCGCGGCGGGCGTACTTCTTGACCATCTCGCCGCTCTCCATGCTGACATACGAGGCGACGATGGCGCATTGCGGCTCGTTGAGTTTCATCTGGAGCATCTTCTCCATCGTGCCGGCGTAGCCCATGGCGAGCATCATGCCAAACTGCACCTCGCGCTCCATGCCGAGCGTCTTGATGGCCTTCAGCCGCTTGCCGAGGGCTTGCGCGTAGTCGGCCTGGGTGGTGGGGTTGCCCGTAATCTGCTGCAGCGTCTCGGGACTGAGCCTGTCGGCGATGGGCTCCAGCACGTCGGGATTGCGCAGGAGCGAGGCCGAGATGGCGGTGTCGCGGGCCACGTCGGGATTGTACATGCCGTCCTCGAAGAGGGTGGCGTAGGCGTTGAGTTTCTCCACCAGCTGCTGCTGACGGCGGTTCAGGCTGTCGCGCCCCTTCTCGTTCAGGTAGGTGCGCACCTGGCAGACGCGGATGCCGTCCTGCTCCCACCACTTGCCGAAGCCGTAGCCGCCCACGAAGCGCGCCACCAGTTCGCCGTCGTCGTCCATCTGCATGGCGTGGCTGCTGCGGGTGGTGATGAACTCGCGGATGAGTTCCTTCGAGCGGTACTTCTTGCCCGTGCGATTCGACATCTGGAGGAAGAAGTGGTCGGTGTAGATGACGATGCCGTTGGGCTCCTGCTTCTTCTGCCTGCCCTTCTTGCTGACTGACGGCGGCGGGTACATGGGGAAGAAGGCGCCGCACGAGGCGTAGGTCTCGTAGTAGACGAACGACACGTGGGTGGCCAGGGCGTGCATGGCGTGGGGGAAGTACTCGGTGTGTACGTAGGTTATCCAGCGGTTGCCCACCTTCGATATCCACTCCGAGGTGTCGCTCACCAGGTCGCGGCGCTCGGCCAGTGCCTGGTCCAGCAGCCGGTCTTCGTGCTTCTGATACTGCAGCGACGAGCCTATCTGCTTGCGGAAGTGGTACCACGCCACGGGCACCTCGGCCCGCATCGTAGCCAGCAGGTCGGCGGGCTGCGTGCTCAGGTTGATTTTCTTTGGGTCTGTTGCTCTCATACTGTCGTTATATTATTTAATGTATATACTCTTCTGCATACTGCTCCGGGTCGTCGAGCAGATTCCGGTTGATGTGCAGGTACTGCGTGTAGCGGTCCAGTCGGTCGTCGCCTTACTGTTGCTTCACCGCCACCTGCGCCGTCATTCTCCTGCGGTACTGCGCCAGTTCCGCCTGGTACTCCCGCTCGATGTAGCGCTTCATGCTGTCGAAGGCGCGGCGCTGCAGGAGTCCTGCCGACTGGAGGGTTTCGTACACTTCGCCCACTTCGTCGGGCGAGATTCTGATTTCGAGGTCGCCCGTCTGAGGGGCCTTTCCAAAATGTATCATACGCTTTTACTTTCGTTTTATCTTCGAGTTCATTTTCTCTATCTCCTTCGCCTCCTTGGTCATCGTGTTCAGCACGGAGAACACAATCGGCAAGTTTGTGTCGTACACGTCCTGCTGGCGGATATAGCCTTGATATTTCATGATGGCGTTCAGGGTGTCGACCTCGCCGACGAGGGCATCCTTCAGCGCGTCCTGCTTGCCATCGCCCTGGAAGAGCAGGGGGAAGGCCTCGCGGTAGTAGCCCATGGCGGTCTGGTACGTCTGGAAGCAGATCTGGAACAGCGGCGAGCCCTCCGTGAGCAGGCGGCGGAACAGGGGCTGCATCCGCTCGGCCACGACGGGGGAGTAGTGGAAGGGGTTGCCCGTCTGGTCGGTCTCCCCCTCCGGCACGAGGCAGTAACTCAGGAACTCGGCCTGCATCCTGAGCGCATCGTCTTCGGTCACGCCGTCCTGGAAGAGCTGTGGCGGCAGGGGCTGCAGCGAGCGGTACTGCTCCCACGTCAGGTTGTTCATCGCGGCCTGTGGCAGGGCGTAGCGGCGGCCCTCGATGTCGATCGACTCCACGGGCAGTATCATCGCGTCGCGCATCCCGCTGACGTAGCCCCGGTGCGGCGGCACGGACTCCTCTACGACCTTCCCCTTATCGTCCTTCACGGCCTCCTTGCCCGGGTCGCCGTAGGGGTACTGTAGCCACGGCAGCGACTGCTTGGCGAGGTGGGCCAGTTGGCGGGGCGAGAGCGTCCACTGCCGCCCGTCGGCCCCCTCCACGGTATAGAGGCTTTCGCCGCGCTCCTCGTCGAACTTGAAGCCCCACACGCTGAACTTCTCACCGAGGGCGAGCACGAGCAACGCCGCCGCCTGCGCCACGTCGCCATTGCCGCCGTAGCGCATCTTCACCGTCCACACGTCGCAGAGTTGCTTCCACGTCAGGGCCGACCAGGACGCGGGCAACGCTGGCAGTATCTCCGTGTTATGTACACTGGTTGGTTTGGGTAGGGCCATATCGCTCACAGTTGTTCTACGAATTTGTCGATGTTTTCGATTTCAGTCTCTACCAACTTCGCCATGAGGGCGTTGAAGGTGTCGCTCTGGATGCAGGCCTGTTTGTCGCCGCTGGTTGCGTAGGGCAGACGGACGCAAACCGTCACCTCTGCCTGATTGACGTAACTCGTCAGCAGGTCGAGCAACGCCTTCAGCTCGCTGCGCTTCTTGGCCATCCGGGCCGCCGTTTCAAGATTCTCTGGTTTCATAATCGCTTTCAGTCTTTATTGTTTCTTACTCTTGATGGCCTCTCTCATCTTCGAGACGATCTGCAGTCTCTGCGAGTCGGTGAGGTCGCTGTTGTCGAGGGCGGCTTCAAGCACCTCCCATGCCCTGTGTACTCCGAAGTAGCCTCCGACGTAAACGCCGAACACGAAGGCCCCGGCGAGCACCACTATCAGTACGAATATCGTTATTGCTGTTGTCATATCACTCACCCCTTTCCTTTAAGTTTCGCGTCGAACATGGCTTGCAGTGCTTCCTCGCCGCGTCCCATCTTGATCATCAGTTGGCCAACCATCGTGTCGAAGTCGTTCGACTGCACGAGCAGCAGGGCTATCAGTGCCAGGTGCTTGATCTGTGCCGACTGGATGGCCGACACCTCCAGCACCTTGTCGAGCATGCCCTGCTCCGACCAGCCGCGCTGCCGCAGTTCGGGCAGGTTGCGGGCGAACTTGTCGCTCGACTCAATCATCGTGAGGATATATTTCAGCAGTGCCGACTTATCCTTCAGCAGGTTCAGTATGTCTATCTGTTCGTTCATAACTCTTAATCCTTAATTGACATATACAGTTCCCTCGTCTCCGGGTCGCAGTTCGCGATGGTGTTGAACTGGCCCTCGCGGTGGTACTCCTGGGCGATGGCGACGCGCTGGTAGTCCTGATGGCGTCGGCACGTCGCGGCGAGCAGGCACTGGCGGCCCTGGCAGAGGGTAGAGAGTGGTTCGTCCATAGCCTCGCTGGTCTAACGGTCATACGCCTCGGGGCGGTTGTAGATGAATCCCTGTTTGTCGAGTATCTGCTCTACGAGCGCCTGAGAGATGTGTGCGATGCTGGCGATGTTGTAGCTGTACCAGCCCGCCTTGTGCAGCCTGACGACCTCC
>JAFUUL010000108.1 GCA_017483805.1 Prevotella sp. | reverse complement strand
TCCTCAGCGGTGGGCTGGATGAACATGTTCTTCACGAAGTGAGCCTGCCAAGCCACCTCCACGATGAAGCGGACGGCCAGGCGGGTAGCCTCGTTGGCACCGCAGAAAGCGTCGACCACATAGAGTTCCTTGTTGCAGAGTTCCTTCACGGCAATCTCCTTCACGGTCTTCCAGACAGCCTCGCTCATGGGGTGGTTGTCGTTCTTGTATTCCTCAGTGGTCCACCACACCTTGTCGTGGCTCTGGGCATCGTCTACGATATACTTGTCCTTAGGCGAACGGCCGGTGTAGATACCGGTCATCACATTCACAGCGTTCAGTTCGGTGTTCTGACCCTTGTCGAAGCCAGTCAGACCAGCCTTGGTTTCTTCCTCAAAGAGGAACTCATACGACGGATTGTGAGCAATCACCTTCGAACCGGTGATGCCATACTGTGTCAAATCTAACTTTGCCATTTTGTTATTATTTGTTTTAAATGATGTTATGCGTTCTCTTTATTCGGCTGCAAAGTTACTAAATTTCTGCGAATTACGTACGACGAATTATGATTTATTAGCATACGCCGCGGCGTTTTATTGATAAAAAACAATAAAATGCGGGCCGCCTCTTTTGATTTGCAACCCGCACTTTACATTTAAGGGCCGTTTTTACACTCTTTCTATTCCGTCAGGGTGAAGGGGACTACCACCTTGAGCACGATGTTGCGCCCAGGATTGTAGACGCCCTGATGGCCGGTCACGGCATTCACGTCGCTGTATTTCAGGCGGCTCAGATGGCTCTGATAGGCACGGTTGAAGATGTTTTGTGCCGTCAGGTAGACCTCGGCCCACTTGCGTCCGCCGACGTAGAGATCGGTGCCGGCATTGGCATTGAAGAGGGTGTAGGAGGGCGTGCGGGTCTCGGTGTCGTAGGCCTTGTAGTAGTGGTCTTGCGTCAGGTAGCAGTCGAGCCCCACGGCCACATAGGCATTGTTGAACACCTGGCCCTTGTGGGTGATCTCATACTTCAGGTCCGAAGTCCAGCGAGGGGCGGGCGTCATGGGCAGATAGCGCGTGTCCTCCTGCTGATGCAACTGGCGGGCATCGACGAAGGAGAAGGAGTTGCCGAAGTGCAGACGGTGGATGGGGTGGAAGTCGGCAGAGACCTCAAAACCTTTCAGCACGGCATCGCCCTGGGTGTAGGAGAAAGTACGATAGTCGGGGTCTACAATCTGGTCGATGCGACGGGCGAAGATGTAGTTCTCGATGCGGTTCAGGAAGAGGCTGACCTGCGCCGAGAAAACGTGGCCCTGGTAGTCGGCACCCAAGTCGGCCTGCCAACTGTACTCCGACTTCAGGTCGGGGTTGCCGATCTCGTAGCGCAGCGTGCCCTCATGCACACCGTCGCTGCCCAGTTCGCTCATGTTTGGTGCACGGAAGCCGCGGGCCAGGTTCAGGCGGAGGTTCAGCGTGTGGCAGTCGGTCGTGACGGCGTGCCACACGGTGCCGATGCTGCCGGTCAGCCCGCTGAAGTTGCCGTAGTGCTGTATATGGCGGTTGTCCAGTCGCAGGCCACCGCTCACCGTCCATCGGTCGAGTGTCCGCTGGGCCGTGGCGTAGCCGCCGATGTCGAATAGGCGATAGGCGGGGATGAGCGACTCTTCGGCCAGATTCTCCGACTCCTGGTACATGCCGCTCAGGCCCATTGAATATTGAGTATCGGACATTGAGTACTGATAGCGCAGGTCGTAGGTGGCGGTGTGCAGACGGAAGTAGAGTTCAGGCTCTTGGGACGAGTCCTCAAACTCCCGGCGTCGGTTCTGCTGGTAGGCCAGGATGGCCTTCAGCGTACTGTTGGAGCCCAGTCGCAGCAGGTTGTCCCAGGTGGCCTTGTAGTGCTTCACCTGCTGGAAGGGAAGTTGCTTGTGGTAGGTCTTCAGGTCGTAGTCGTGCTCCAGTTCGCCGGTCAGCGGGTCGCGCTCCCCTTCGGCCATGCTGGGCGTCAGGTGGAAGCAGTCCCACTTCAGGTGGCTGTGGCCCCACTGCCGTTCCAGTCCCAACAGCAGCGAGGCGGCCCGCTCATGCATCTGAGTGCCAGGCACATAGCCGTCGATGGGGGCTTTGTATTCGTGGGCCATCTTCTCGCTGTAGCGGGCACTCCACACCAGACTCTTCTGGTGTCCGGCCAGATGGAGCGAATAGTCGAAGAGCCCGCTGTTGGTCTGGTACGACGTGCTGACGTTGCCCACCATCTCGCCCTCGGCAGGCAGTGGGGCACTGTGCATGATGAGCACGCCGGCCATCGCGTCGCTGCCATACATCAGCGAGGCCGGCCCCTTCAGGATCTCCACGCTGCTGACGGCCTGGTCGTCAATCTCCAGTCCGTGCTCGTCGCCCCACTGCTGGCCCTCCTGTCTGACGCCGTCGCTCACCACCAGCACGCGGTTGTAGCCCAGTCCACGGATGATGGGCTTCGAGATGCCGTTGCCCGTGGTCAGTTGTGCCAGCCCCGGCTGGTGGCTGATGGCATCTATAATATTGGTACCCGTGGTGGCCCGCAGTTCGCGCGGCGTCACCACCGAGACGGGGGCCGCCATATCGCGCAGCCGGGTCTGTCCCGTCACGCCGGTCACCGTCAGTTCGTTCAGTCTCAAGTGTTTATAGAATACATCGGTCGAGTCGGATGTGTTCTGAGCCGTCATTGTCATGCCGCAGCACAACAACGACAGAATCATCGTTTTTCTGTTCATTGCTATTTATAATAAGGTGTTCCTGAAAAAAACTTTCGTGTCTTGATATCTTTTCTTCAGAAACAGCGGGGTGGCGCACGCCCCAGGCAGACGCCCTCTGCGCCGCTGCTCAGCCAAACGGCAACAGGGGGCAACAGGTCGAGGCATGAGACCGTCAGCGGCTCTTGCACCACCGCCTGACCGGGCAGATAGTTCGTGCCGGCAAACTGGCACAGCACGCAGTCGTGCATCGGGAAATGGGTCACCGCCATTTGCTCGAAGTGGGACACGTGCTGGACGCAGGCCTCGCAGAGATCGTGCGAAGCGTCGCACGGCTCATGCTGGTGCAGGGCCGACAAGGCGAGCGTCGACAGGAATACCGTCAATAGCACGCGTGCTGCCAAATGTCTCTTTAGTCTCAGTCTGTTCATTTTCGGGTGCAAAGTTACGAAAAAAGGTTGTAACAAACGAGGGATTTTGGAGAATTAATGCAGAATGACCGTAAAATAAAGGCAAAACGAGGAAGAACGGGGAAGATCAAAAATGAGAGAAATGCAAAATCGGGAGGATTGGTGAAAGAGTTAGGTTTCCAGACCGCAAACTGTGGATTCGTGCCGCGGCAGAGAAATATCCCTATATGGACATCGACCGCGTGGGCATCTACGGATGTTCGGCTGGTGGACAGAATGCCTTGACTGCCGTATTGCAGCACGGCGATTTCTACAAGGCTGCCTATGCTGCCTGCGGCTGTCACGACAACCGCATGGACAAAATCTGGTGGAACGAGCAGTGGATGGGCTATCCTGTCGACAGCAGTTACGTGGCGTGTTCTAACGTGGAAAACGCCTACAAACTGGAACGCCCGCTGATGCTTGTTGTAGGCGAACTCGACGACAATGTGGACCCCGCCTCAACCATGCAGGTGGTGAATGCATTGGAAAAGGCCGGCAAGGACTTTGAACTGCTGGTCATCACCGGGGCACAGCACACGATGGGCGAGCGCTTTGGCGACCATAAGCGCTACGATTTCTTTGTGCGCCACCTGCAAGGAGCCGAGCCGCCGAAGTGGAGTGAACTAAAGTAAACACAATATGAAACAACTCAAACATCTGACACTTGCCTTGCTGCTTCTTGTCTGCAGCAGCACTTGGGCAAAAGACTATGTGGTGACATCGCCCGACGGCCGACTTTCTGTCGCTACTGCCGATGGTGCCATTCTCCGCCTGTCACGCGATGGCCAGTCGCTGGCTTCAGTCACTGCCCGTCTGTGGGAGACGAAGGGCATCCGCTCTGCTCGGCAGACAGTAGTCCAGGAGACCATAAATGCCCCATTCTATCGACAAAAATGCTTCTCTGCATCGGCCCATCAACTCGAACTGAAACTGGGCAACGACCTGAGTCTGCAGATTCGAGTCTACAATGAAGGTGTGGCCTATCGCTTCGTGACATCCCGCAAGGGGGACTATGTCATCGACAACGAGCAGGCCGACTTTGCGTTCCCTGAAGAGACAAAGGCCTGGCTGTCGTACACCACCAATGCCGAGAAGCCATTCGCCATGGCATTCCAGAACACCTATCACGAGACGTTGCTCCGCGATGCCCGCCCGCTGCCGGCATTCCTGCCTGCCACAGTAGATCTGGGCAGTGTAAAGATGACCATTCTCGAGAGCGATCTCCGTGCCTACCCCGGTATGTTCCTGAAGGCTGACGGCGATGGTATGGCTGCCCTCTTTGCGCCCTACCCTAAGACGATGGACTACTACAAGTGGCGCGGCATGAGTTACGTGAAAGATGTAGAGCCATTCATTGCCAAGGGCAGCGGCCCCCGCGCCTTCCCCTGGCGCATCATGGCCATCACCGACGATGACACGCAGATGCCCGTCAACAACCTGGTTTACGCCCTGGCCACTCCCAATCAGATTGGTGATACCAGTTGGATCAAGCCAGGCAAGGTGGCTTGGGACTGGTGGAACGACTGGAACCTGAAGGGGGTTGACTTCGAGGCAGGCATTAATACGCGTACCTATTTATATTACATTGATTTCGCTGCCAAGAATCATATCCCCTACGTGGTACTCGACGAAGGATGGTATGACTCGTCGCGAGGCGACATCATGAATCCTATCGCAGACATCGACCTGCAGCGGTTGATCGACCATGGCAGTTCAAAAGGTGTAGGCATCGTGCTGTGGACGGTATTCAATGTGCTGGACGAGCATCTCCGTGAGGCTTGTGAGAAATACAAGACCATGGGCATCAGGGGATTCAAGATTGACTTTCTCGACCGCAACGACCAGACGGCAGTGGAGATGGCAGAGCGACTGGCCAAGACCTGTGCACAGTATCAGTTATTCGTAGACTACCATGGATTCTATGCGCCTACAGGCATGAGCCGCACCTATCCAAACATCCTCAACTATGAGGGCGTGTTCGGCATGGAGGAGGCGCGGTGGGCTAAGAAAGATACGGATATGCCCAAGTATGACGTCACCTTCCCATTCATCCGTATGATGGCCGGCAGTGTCGACTTTACTCCCGGTGCCATGCGCAACGGCACCAGGCAGAACTGGGTGGAGTGCTACCAGAACCCCGTGTCGATGGGCACCCGCTGCCATCAGGCCGCCTGCTACGTCGTGCACGACTCGCCCTTCACGATGCTCTGCGATACGCCCACCAACTACGAGGCCGAGCCCGACTACACCAGTTTCATCGCTGCCATCCCCGACGAGTGGGACGAGACCCGCGTGCTGCAGGGCGCTCTGGGGCAGTATATCGTCACTGCCCGCCGCAAGGGCGACACCTGGTATGTGGGCGGACAGACCGACTGGAACCAGCGCACCATCGAACTGCCGCTGACTTTCCTCTCAGAAGGAACCTATGCCACCACCATGCTCATCGACGGAATCAACGCCAACCACAATGCAGAGGACTACCGCATTGACCGTGAAGTCCGCGCCCCCGGCGACGCGCTGACCCTGCACATGGCCTCCGGCGGCGGCTTCGTCGTCATATTTAAAAAACTATCTATCGTCGAACACCTATAAAAACAATTGACATATATGAGAAAACTTATTGTCTTATCGCTGACCGCAGCCATGATGCTGCCCGCTTCAGCAGCCAAGGAGCAACAGCAGTCGCATGGTTACCCCATCAGCCCTGTGCCATTCACCAGCGTGAAAGTAACCCCGGGCACCTTCTGGGGCCAACGACTAGAAGCCAGTCGCAAAGTGACCATTCCGCTTGCTTTCTCCAAATGTGAGGAGACTGGACGCTACACCAACTTCTCGAATGCTGCCCAGCACCTGAAAGACCCCTCGAAGGTGTTCAAGGTGGGCGGGCTGGCCTTCGACGACACCGACCCCTACAAGACGATTGAGGGGGCCAGTTACATCCTGCAGACCTACCCCGACAAGAAACTGGTGCAGTACATCGACTCCGTGCTCGATGTCATCGCCTCGGCACAAGAGCCTGACGGCTATCTTTACACTTCACGCACACAGAATCCGCAACAGCCTCACGAATGGGCTGGTGACAAACGCTGGAGCAAGGAGGAAGACCTGAGCCACGAACTGTATAACCTGGGTCACATGGTAGAAGGTGCCATCGCCCACTATCAGGCCACGGGCAGCCGCAAGTTCCTCGACATCGCCATCCGCTATGCCGATGTGGTGTGCCGCGAAGTGGGACCCAACCCCGGCCAGTCTTGCGTGGTGCCGGGCCATCAGATAGCCGAGATGGCTCTGGCCAAACTCTATCTGGTGACTGGCGACAAGAAATACCTGGACGAAGCCAAGTTCTTCCTCGACTACCGCGGAAAGACCACCATCGTGCATGAATACTCTCAGGCTCACAAGCCTGTCGTAGAACAAGACGAGGCCGTGGGACACGCCGTGCGCGCTGCCTACATGTATGCCGGCATGGCCGACGTGGCAGCCCTCACCGGCGACCAGGACTACATCAAGGCCATCGATGCCATCTGGGACAATATCGTCACCCGCAAACTCTACATCACCGGCGGCATCGGAGCCACTTCCAGTGGCGAGGCCTTCGGCAGCAACTATGAGTTGCCCAACATGAGCGCCTACTGCGAGACGTGTGCCGCCATCGGCAATGTCTATGTGAACTACCGTCTCTTCCTGCTGCATGGTGAGTCGAAATACTACGACGTGCTGGAACGCACGCTCTACAACGGACTGATATCCGGCGTCTCACTCGATGGTGGCGGCTTCTTCTATCCCAATCCCCTGGAGTCGATGGGCCAGCACCAGCGCCAGCCCTGGTTCGGCTGTGCCTGCTGCCCCAGCAACATCTGCCGCTTCATTCCCTCCCTGCCTGGCTATATCTATGCTGTGAAGGACAAGAATGTCTATGTCAACCTGTTCCTCTCCAACAGCAGCAACCTGACTGTGGCGGGCAAGAAAGTCAGTCTGACGCAGGCGACAGACTATCCCTGGAATGGCGACATCACCGTCTGCGTAGACAGAAACGCTGCCGGCGAGTTTGCTATGAAGATTCGCGTGCCGGGCTGGGTGCGCAACCAGGTAGTCCCCTCCAACCTCTACCAGTATTCTGACGGCAAACGCTTAGGCTATACCATTCAGGTGAATGGTCAGGACGCAACGGCCAGCCTCACAGAGGACGGCTACTACACCATCTCCCGCAAATGGCAGAAAGGCGACAAGGTGCAGATCCACTTCGACATGGAGCCACGCACCGTCCGTGCCAACAACAAGGTGGAGGCCGATCGTGGCATGGTCAGCGTAGAGCGTGGCCCGCTGGTCTATTGTGCCGAGCATCCTGACAACGACTTCGACATCATGGGAACGCTCATTAACCAAGAGCCGCAGTTCACTCTGGGCAAGGGAGAAGTGGCAGGCACGACCGTCTGGACGCTGACCACCGATGCGCAGGCGCTCGACTTCAACAAACAGGGCAAACTGGAAACCACAGACCATCGCCTGACATTGATTCCATACTATGCCTGGTGCCATCGCGGCTCTGGCAAGATGCGTGTGTGGCTGCCGCAAGACCTGAAGGCCACCAACCCGTCGCAACCGGCAACGCTCGCCTCCGAGAGTAAGGTAGGCAGTTCTTCACGGATACCGGCCATCTCTTCCATCAACGACCGCCTGGTGCCCAAGGACGAGAACGACCGTTCTGTGCCCTACACTCACTGGTGGCCCAAGAATGGCACTACGGAGTGGCTCACCTACGAATTCCCGCAGCAGAGCACCGTGCAGAGCGCAACGGTCTATTGGTACGACGACGGGCCCTGGGGAGGATGCCGCGTTCCGCAGTCGTGGCGCATTCTGTATCAGGATGCACAGGGAGAGTGGCAGCCGGTGAAGGGTGCCGACGGCTATCCCACCGAGAAAGGCAGTGCCTGCACCGTCAATTTCGATCCTGTCAGCACAAAGGCTCTGCGCCTGGAGATTGTGCTGCCCGCTGACAACTCGGCAGGCTTGTTCGAATGGAGCGTGAGGTAAGAAAATGTGGCCTCGCCGATACAAAGGAATGGGTGTTGTAACTGTTGAAGGTTACAACACCCATTCCTTTATTGCGCCATACTGCCGTCTTACTTGACGGCAATCTTGTAGGTTCCCTTTTTGCTCTTTACCACATAGATGCCCTTCCGGAGCCCGTCTTTGCTCACCTTCCGACCGTTCAGGTCGTAGATTTCCGTCACGTCGCTCCAGTCAGCCACAGTCAGGGCCTTGAGGTCTGTGGTCTCGTCAGCAGACGAGAAGTACATCTTCTTCAGATTCGAGAGCGCAAACGACTGGCTGCCGGCGTTCAGCGTCGTGCCAGAGAAAGTGATCGTGAGCGACGATGCCTCTACAGACACCTTTTCACCGCTCGTGGTCTCAAAGGTCAGATAGGCGTAGTTGTCAGCATGAGCCGTGAACAGGCCTGCCATGAACGCCAATAAGAAAAACAATCTTTTCATAAGCATATACCGTGTTAAGTCATTACGCTAAAAACTTGGCAATGGTCGCCAGACACTTCTCGCTGCTGACGGGCTTCGACAGGAAGTCGTCGCAGCCAGCCGCGATGGCCAACTGGCGGTCGCTCTCGAAGGCATTGGCCGTCAGGGCCACGACGGGCAGGTCGGGATGCTTCTCCTTGATGGCCTTTGTGGCCTCCAGCCCGTCCATCACGGGCATCTTGATGTCCATCAGCACCAGGTCGATGCCGCC
Organism: Prevotella sp.; assembly: GCA_017483805.1. Taxonomy (GTDB): domain Bacteria; phylum Bacteroidota; class Bacteroidia; order Bacteroidales; family Bacteroidaceae; genus Prevotella. Next base: position 30,569 of record JAFUUL010000108.1, on the reverse strand, counting down.
GGCCTCTACCATGTCTACTGCCTCCTGACCATTGCAGGCCCTCACATACTCATAACTCTTCCTGAGGATGTAGGTCATCAGGATATAGTTGCTGTCGTTGTCTTCTGCTACTAGAATCTTCTTCATAATTAGTTGCTCCTTTAGTTAATTAGTTACAAAAGTAATGCTTTTCTTTGGCATTCCCTTGCTTCTTTTGAAACTTTTAACTAATTTTGCACGAGAAGAAGGATTTTTCCTGTCCAGAATCAATTACTAACTAAATAAAGCAACATGATGAATCTGAAACTATTCACTCTTGCAATGACACTCACGGCATCGATGGCGGCTCAGGCCCAGCACACGATGGACGTAAACACCAAGAAAGCGGGGGCTCCCGTATCGTCGACCATGTATGGCCTTTTCTTTGAGGACATCAACTTTGCTGCCGACGGCGGCCTCTATGGCGAACTGGTCAAGAACCGCTCGTTCGAGTTTCCCCAGGCCTACATGGGCTGGCGGGTCTTCGGCAACGTGGAACTGAAGGACGACGGCCCCTTCGAGCGTTGTCCGCACTACGTGGTGCTGAGCGACCCCGGCCACCGCGAGCGTCGCACCGGCCTGCAGAACGAGGGCTACTTCGGCATTGGCGTGGAGAAGGACAAGGAGTACCGCTTCTCCGTCTGGGCCAAGGCACCGAAAGGCAACTCGCAGATACGCGTACAACTTATTAATGAGCAGGCCATGTACGAGCGGCAGAACTTCTCGGAGGTGCGGCTCGACGTCACTTCGGCCGAATGGCAGAAGTACACCGTCACCATCAAGTCGGCGCGCACTGAGCCTAAGGCCAACCTGCGCATCTTCCTCTCCAGCGGCAATCCCGTCTGCCTGGAGCATGTGTCGCTCTTCCCCGTCGACACCTACAAAGGCCGCGAGAACGGTCTGCGCCGCGACCTGGCTCAGGCCCTGGAGGATATGCACCCCGGCGTGTTCCGCTTCCCTGGCGGCTGCATCGTCGAGGGCACCACGCTGGACACGCGCTACCAGTGGAAGAACACGGTGGGCCCGGTGGAGAACCGCCCGCTGAACAAGAACCGCTGGGAGGACACCTTCGACTATCGCTACTACGCTGACTACTACCAGAGTTACGGCCTCGGCTTCTTCGAGTTCTTCCAACTCTGCGAGGACATCAAGGCCGAGCCGCTGCCCGTGCTGAGCGTCGGCCTGGCCTGTCAGTTCCAGAACGGTCTGGATGCCCACGCCAAGATGGACGAACTGCAGCCCTTCATCGACGACTGCCTCGACCTGATTGAGTTTGCCAACGGCCCCGTTGACTCGAAGTGGGGCAAGGTGCGTGCCGACATGGGCCACCCCGAACCTTTCAACATGAAGTACATCGGCATAGGCAACGAGCAGTGGGAAGAGCCCTACTTTGAGCGTCTGAAGCCCTTCGTGAAGGCTGTCCGCGAAAAATATCCCGACATCCGGATTGTGGGCACCAGCGGCCCTGACTCCGAAGGCAAGAAATTTGAGAAGGGCTGGGAGGCCATGCGTGCTCAGAAGGCCGACCTGGTGGACGAGCACTTCTATCGTCCTGAGAACTGGTTCCTGGCCACGCCCGATGCCAAGGAGCGCTACGGCAACTGTGGTGCCATGCGCTACGACTCCTACGACCGCAAGGGCCCGAAGGTGTTTGCCGGCGAGTATGCCTGCCACGGCAAGGGCAAGAAGTGGAACCACTATGAGACCTCGCTCTACGAGGCTGCCTTCATGACGGGTCTGGAGCGCAATGCCGACATTGTGGAGATGGCCACCTACGCCCCCCTCTTCGCCCATGTGGACGGCTGGCAGTGGCGCCCAGACATGATCTGGTACGACAACCTGCGTATGTTCAAGTCGGTGAGTTACTACGTGCAGCAACTCTATGCCCAGAACAAAGGCACCAACGTGCTCTCGCTGACCATGGACAAGCAGCCCGTGGCCGGACTCGACGGGCAGGACGGCCTCTTTGCCTCCAGCGTGTTCGACAAGACGACTGGCGAGGTCATCGTGAAGGTGGTCAACACCTCCAAGCAGTCGCAGCCCGTCACACTCCGTCTGCTGGGCATGAAGGGTGAGCGCACCGCCACGACGCTGACGCTGAGCCACAGCGGTTCGATGGACGACGAGAACACGCTCGATCAGCCGGAGAAGATCAAGCCCGTGGCTGGCACCGTCGCCTGCACGGCCGACCAGAAGCAGACCACGCTCAACGACCAGGTGCCCGCCATGTCGTTCCGTCTGTACAAGATTCAGAAATAGACCCAATCGCCATCCCAATGAGGTCACAGCCCAGGCTGTGACCTCATTGTTTACCAAGTTCCGTCTTTTGCATCAGAACGCCCCACACAAAAAGTTTTTTTTCTTCAAAAATCTGTCACATCTGTCACTTTCCCTGTGTTTATCGGGGTTTGAGGGGTGACAGATGTGGTGATAGATGTGATAGATTTTACATATTTTCACTAAAAAAGTTGCTCTTTTTCGTTCAAAAAATGCCGGAAATGGTTTTTGGGTGACTGAAGCAGGTGTTTGTTCCAGGCCTTGGAACAAAATGTTCCACCCCCTGGAATAAAATGTTCCAAGCCTTGGAACAAATTGTTCCAGGCCTTGGAAGGAAATGTTCCAGGCCTTGGAATAAAACATTCCGAAGCCTGGAATCGACAGATTGCGCAGACGAGGACGGCGTTTTTAGGCGAAACACGGGCAGGTAGAGGTATAAAAAATGTGAAAACCTGACGCTTGCCAAGTTTTTTTTTGTAACTTTGCCGATAAAATCGGCGAAGTTACTCCGTCTCGGCAAAAAAAAGAATAAATTCTTTTGTTTTGCTCTCAACTTTTCGTAACTTTGCATCCTATTATGGCCGTAGCAAAACTAGTAAAAGACAATAGCAACGAGCATCAGTTCTCGTTTGAGGTGCTGCCCCCGCTGAAAGGGACGGGCACGGAAGGGCTGTTTCGCGACATTGAGAAGTTGTGCGAACTGAACCCTGCATTCATCAATATCACCACTCATCATAGTGAGTATGTCTATCAGGAACTGGGCGACGGACGCTTTGAGCGTCAGCGCGTGCGCCGCCGTCCGGGCACTATCGCCGTGGCCGCTGCCATCCAGCAGCGCTTCGGGGTGACGGTGCAGCCGCACGTCATCTGCAGCGGAGCCACCGTCGAGGATATCGAGTACGAACTGCTCGACCTGCAGTTTCTGGGCATCACCGACCTGTTGCTGCTGCGCGGCGACAAGGCCAAGGACGACCGCGTGTTTAAGCCGACGCCTGGCGGACACGCCCACACCACCGATCTGATTCGGCAGGTGCAGCGGTTCAACGAGGGCTTCTTTGCCGACGGCTCGCCCATCAAGAACCCCGGCCCGCGGTTCGACATCGGCGTTGCCTGCTATCCGGAGAAGCACGAGGAGGCCCCCAACCTGGAGCGCGACATGCAGTATCTGCTGGAAAAGCAGCAACTGGGGGCGCAGTATGCCGTGACCCAGTTGTTCTTCGACAACGAGAAATACTTCTCGTTTGTGGAGCGGGCCCGTCAGATGGGCATCACCATCCCCATCATTCCCGGCATCAAGCCGATGGCTAAGTTGAGCCAACTGACGGTGGTGCCCCGCACGTTCCACTGTGATATACCCGAGCCGCTGGCCCGCGAAATAGTGAAATGCCACACCGACGAGGACGCCCGCCGACTGGGCATCGAGTGGACGACGCAGCAGTGCCGCGAACTCTACGACCGCGGCGTGAACGACATCCACTTCTATACGGTGGGTGCCGTAGAGTCGGTGGTGGAAATCGTGAAGAAATTAAGAATTAAGAGTTAAGAATTAAGAGTGACGTTCAATGAGGTGATAGGACAGGAGGAGGTGCAGCAGCGCCTGGTGCAGATGGTCAGCGAAGACCGCCTGCCCCACGCCATCATGCTCTGCGGACCGCAGGGCGTGGGCAAGTTGGCGCTGGCCGTGGCCTTCGGGTGCTATCTGCTGGACAGGAAACCGGACAACTCGGTCTTTCCGGACAACCAGGAGTCGCCCATGTTGCGCAAACTGGAGCATCCCGACCTGCACTTTACCTATCCCACCATCAAACTGCCGTCGATGGGGGCAGACCATAAGCCCGTGAGTGACGACTTTGCCCGCGAGTGGCACGAACTGATCATGCAGGGGCCCTACTTCACGCTCGACCAGTGGCTGACGGCCATCGGCGCGGAGAACCAGCAGGCCATCATCACCGCCGGCGAGAGCGACGAACTGGTCAGGAAACTGTCGCTGAAGTCGAGTCAGGGCGGCTACAAGGTGAGCATCATCTGGCTGCCGGAGCGCATGAACATCGAGTGCGCCAACAAACTGCTGAAACTCATCGAGGAACCTCCCACGCAGACCGTCTTCCTGATGGTATGCCAGGAACCCGACAAACTGCTGGAGACCATCCGCAGCCGCGTGCAGCGCGTCGACGTGAAGAAACTGCCCGACGAGACCATCCGGCAGGCCCTGGTTGAACGGCGCGGTATCGACGAGGAGTCGGCCCGGCGCATCAGCCGTATGGTCAACGGCTCGTGGATGAAAGCCCTGCAGGCCCTGCAGGTGGGCAGCGAGAACGAGCAGTTCCTCGACCTGTTCATCCTGTTGATGCGACTGGCCTATCAGCGCAACGTGAAGGAAATTCGTAAATGGAGCGAGAGCATGGCCTCCTTCGGCCGCGAGAAGCAGAAGCGCTTCCTGGAGTTCTTCCTCCGGATGGTGCGCGAGAACTTCATGTACAACTTTCAGCAGGCTGACCTCTGCTACATGACGCAGGAGGAGGAGAACTTTGCCCGCAACTTCGCCCGCTTCATCAACGAGGCCAACGTGCTGCAACTCTACGACCTGGCCAACCGTGCCATCCGCGACATCGGGCAGAACGCCAATGCGAAGATCGTGTTCTTCGACTTCGCCCTGCAAGTGATTGTATTGCTATTACAGAAATAATATATATGGAAGAGAAACAAAGAACCTATGAGATAAGGACCGGCTGCGACAGAGGACTGTGCCGCGCTGCCGTGGGACGTCAGGACCGCCAACTGAACACCTATGACTGGCTGGCCGACGTGCCGGGCAACACCGAGACCACCGACCTGGTGGAGGTGCAGTTCAAGCATACCCGCAAGGGCTACTACCACAACGTGAACAACCTGCCCCTGAAGAAGGGCGACATCGTAGCCGTAGAGGCCAGCCCGGGGCACGACATCGGCGTGGTGACGCTGACCGGCCGATTGGTGAACCTGCAGATCAAGAAGGCCAACCTGAAGAGTGCCGACGACATCAAGCGCATCTACCGCCTGGCCCGCCAGGTGGACATGGACAAGTTTCACGAGGCCAAGGCCCGTGAGCACGCCACGATGATTGAGAGTCGCGAGATAGCCAAGGGTCTGGGCCTGAAGATGAAGATTGGCGACGTGGAGTATCAGGGCGACGGACAGAAGGCCATATTCTACTACATTGCCGACGAGCGCGTGGACTTCCGCCAACTGATCAAGGATCTGGCCGCTGCCTTCCATGTGCGCATCGAGATGAAGCAGATCGGTGCCCGCCAGGAGGCCGGACGCATTGGTGGCACGGGGCCCTGCGGCCGCGAACTGTGCTGCGCCACGTGGATGAAGAACTTTGTGAGCGTCTCCACCGGTGCCGCCCGCTATCAGGACATCTCGCTCAACCCGCAGAAACTGGCTGGTATGTGCGCCAAGTTGAAGTGCTGTCTGAACTACGAGGTGGACGACTACATCGAGCACGGCCGCAAACTGCCCAGCCGCGAGGTGGTGCTGCAGACACTGGATGCCGACTACTTCTACTTCAAGGCCGACATACTGGGCGGCTTCATCACCTATTCTACCGACAAGCGCATTGCCGCCAACCTGGAGACCATCACGGCAGAGCGGGCCAAGCAGATCATTGAGATGAACCGCCGCGGCGAAAAGCCTGCAGGGCTGCAGGACGAGAGCCTGCAGCAGCAGAAGAAGCAGGAAGGCCCCGTAGACCTGTTGGCCGGCGACAGCATCACCCGCTTCGACAAGAGCAAGAAGAAAAAGAAGAAGAAAAAGCCCCAGCAGCAGGCCGCGCCAGGCAGCGAATCGCCACGCAACAGCGAAGCCCCGCGCAACAGGGAAAAGAAACACCAGAAGCAGCAGGAACAACAGACGAAGAGCGAAGCGAAGAATGAGCCTAAGGAATAGTTGGACAGCGGTCGTTCTGGGTTTGACTATCATGGTGCTTGCAGGCTGCCGGCAAAAGGCGGCCTTCAGCCACTATGAACCGGTATCCCTCGACGGCTGGGGGCGCGAAGATACCATCCAGTTTGCGCTCGGGCCTGTCGACGAGGAAAGCAGTTTCAGCGAGATGCTTGGCGTGCGGGCCAATCTCGACTTCCCCTTTACAAGCGTGTCGCTCATCGTCGAACAGGAGGCCATGCCTTCAGGCACGTTGCGCTGCGACACCCTCGACATAGCGCTGATCAGTGAGGATGGCATTCCCCTAGGCAAGGGCGTCAGCCGCTTTCAGTACGACATACCCCTGAGCACCATCACATTGCTGAGTGGCGAAACGCTGTTCGTCAATATCCGCCACAACATGAAGAGGGAATATCTGACGGGCATCAGCGACGTAGGCCTCACGCTCACGGCGCAGTAGTAGCCTTTAGTCGTTCACCCGATGGCGGCCAGCATCGATGCGCAGGAAAATGAACAGAAGGAAGGTGAATCCCCACAGCGACGAGCCGCCATAGGAGAAGAACGGCAACGGAATGCCGATGACAGGGGTCAGGCCCAGCACCATGCCCACATTAATGAAGACATGGAACAGGAAGATGGACAGCACACAATAGCCATAGACACGTCCGAAGGCTGACACCTGCCGCTCTGCCAGATGGATGAGGCGCAGAATCAGCGCCAGAAACAGCAGCAATGCACCAGCGGCTCCCACGAAGCCTTCCTCCTCGCCCACGGTGCAGAAGATAAAGTCGGTCTCCTGTTCCGGCACATACTTCAACTTGGTCTGCGTACCGTTCAGGAATCCCTTGCCCTCCAGTCCGCCCGAGCCGATGGCTATCTCGCTCTGGTGCACGTTGTAGCCGGCGCCCTTCAGGTCATCCTCCAGTCCCAGAAGCACATTGATGCGAGTACGCTGGTGCTTCTCCAGCACATTGTTCAGCGCATAGTCGGCAAAACTGAAGAAGAGGATGGAACCCACAGCAAAGCCCGCTATCCAGATGTAGTTCTTCACCTGCGAACTGATGGCCCTCCAAACCAGATAGCCCACCAGCAGCACGCTGATGCTCACCTGCACCCAAAACAGGTCGAAAGGAATGACATAGAGCGAGAACAACAGGCACAACAGCGTGACGCCCAGACAGAGCCCCAATGCACTAAGGGCCTCGCGCCAGTCCTTGCAGTAGATGCCAATCATTCCCGTCGTGAACAATTGTATCAGCACGAAGACAACAAACTTACCCACTGAGGTGGGCGTGCCGAAAAGCAGTGGCTCAGCATAGCGGATGCCGATAACGAAATAGAGGACCATCGCCACACCCGTGAACAGCACGCTGCCGGTCATTCCCTCACGATAGAGCATCAGGAAGAACGACAGATAGACCAGTGCCGAACCCGTCTCGCGTTGTCCCACGATGAAGAGCATCGGCACGAAGATGATGGCCAGCGTGATGAGCAGGTCCTTCACCTTATGGATGTTGTAGCCATATTTGTCCATAAACTTGGCCAGTGCAAGGGCAGTGGTGAACTTGGCGAACTCTGCCGGTTGCAGGCGTAGCGGTCCCAGTACCAGCCACGATCGGGAACCCTTGATGGAATGCGGATTGAAGATGGTGGCGAAGAGCAGCAGGAGCATGACGCCAAAGAGGACGTAGGCAAAGGTGCCGTAGAAACGGTCGTCGAGCAGGATGAGCACCAGGCCCAATAGCAGCGATGTGCCAATCCACACCACCTGCATGCCGGAGCGTGTGGACAGTGACAGCAGGTCGGTATCACCATAGGTGTAACTGGCGCCACAGACACTCACCCAGCCGAAGGTCAGCAGGGCTATGTAGATGAGGATGGTCCACCAGTCGAGTGAGAGGAGCAGTCCGGGATTCTTATCTGCTTTCAGAGCCATAGTTGATACGTTTGTTCTGTATATCGGTGGCTTTCTTCTCCGAGGCCTCCGAGAGTTCACCATTTATGTATAGTTCCATGATCAGCCCGCCGATGGGCACGCCATAGGTGGCTCCCCATCCGCCGTTCTCCACATAGACGGCCACGGCAATCTTTGGGTCGTCCATCGGGGCAAAGCCCATGAACACCGAGTGGTCGTGACCGCGGTTCTGGGCCGTACCCGTCTTGCCGCAAGGCATGAAGTCGTAGTGAGCCAGTGCCTTACAGGTGCCGCCGAGTGCCGCCGAGCGCATACCGCTGACCACATAGTCGTAGGCCTCGCGACTGGCCTTTGTGTAGCGGCGTTGTGTGTAGATGCTGTCCAGTTGGGCTCCCTCGATACTTTTCACCACATGGGGCGTGATGAACCATCCGCGGTTGGCGATGGTTGCCCCCAGGTTGGCAATCTGCAGCGGTGTGGCGTTCACCTCACCCTGTCCGATGGCAATGGAGATGATAGAGAGGCCGTTCCATGTCTTGTACGCCTTGTCGTAGAACTGAGAATTGGGAATCAGTCCACGCTTCTCACCAGGCAAATCGACACCCAACTGATAGCCGAAACCCATGCTGACCATATAGTCGCGCCACGTGTCCATGGCCACCTGCACCGTGCCGTATTTCTCCTTATTGTTAATCATGTGGTAGAGTCCCCAGCAGAAGTAGCCATTGCACGAGGTGGAGATGGCGGGAACCAACGGCAGTGGCGAGCCATGTCCGTGGCAGCCTACGCGCAGGCCTTTGAACACGAAACCGTGGTAGCAGGGATAGGCTGTCTGGCTGGTGATGACACCTTCGGTCAGGAAGGTGAGTGCCTGCGTGGTCTTAAAGGTAGACCCCGGCGGGTACTGGCCCATGATGGAGCGGTTGAGCAGTGGCTTCCAGGCGTCGAGACCCAGTTCGCGCTGACTCTTCGAACGCTTGCGGCCCACCATGATGCGGGGGTCGTAACTGGGAGAACTGACCATGCAGAGCACCTCGCCCGTCTTGGGTTCGATGGCCACTACCGAGCCAATCTTCCCTTCCAGCAGCCGCTCGCCCAGAGCCTGCAGTTTCAGGTCGATGCCCAGCGTGAGGTTCTTGCCCGGCACTGGCGAGTGGTCCAGTTCGCCATGGCGGTAACTGCCCTGTATGCGTCCATGGGCATCGCGCAGCAGGATCTGCACGCCTTTCTCGCCGCGCAGGTATTTCTCGTAGGAGCGCTCCACACCCAGTTTGCCGATGTAGTCGCCGGGCTGGTAGTAGTCATCCTCCTCTATCTCGCCCTGCGACACCTCTGCCACGTCGCCCAGCACATGGGCGGCATAGGGATATTCATACTGGCGGATGCTGCGCTTCTGCACGTAGAAGCCGGGGAAGCGATAGATTTTCTCCTGAAACATACTGAACTCCTCGTCCGACAGTTGGTTCATGAATACCTGTTGCGTGAAGGGCGAGTAGCCGGGATTCTTCGAGCGGTCCTTGATGGCCGCCATGCGATTGTCGAAGTCCTCGCGGGTGATGTCGAGCGTCTGGCAGAGTTCAAGGGTGTCCAGATGGTGCTTGGCCTCGTTGATCACCACCATAATGTCGTAGGCAGGCTGGTTGTAGACCATCAGTTCGCCGTTGCGGGCGGTGATGATGCCTCGCGAGGGATAGTCTATTTTCTTGAGGAACGCATTCGAGTCGGCATTCTTCTTGTAGTCATCGCTCATCAGTTGGAGCGTGAAGAGGCGAATGATGTAAATGGTGACAATGAGCACCGCCACGCCACCAATCACATATTTGCGATATTCTGTTCCGTGCTCCTTCACCGCTTACTTTCTGACACTCTCAAACGTAAATACCAAAATCAGAGTGAGCACCGCGCTGCCGCCAATACTCTCCAGCCAGTTGAGCCAGTTGAAGAAACTAAACGACTCGAGCGTGAAGAACACCACACAATAGATGACCACCAGGATGGAGGCCAGGGCCACAAAGTTGCCTGTGCCGAGAGACTTGGCCGAGCACTTGATGTTTTCTTCGGCATCGCGGGGCAGGAAGAGTTCCAACAGATAGGGCTGGACGACGGCCACCAGCGTCATGCTGGCAGAGGCCAGTCCAGGCGTGTTGGAGAAGGTGTCGATGCCCAATCCCATCAGGAACGACCACAGCAGTGAAGCCCACTTGGGATAGTTCCTGGGGAAGATGATGGCGAAATAGACATAGAACAACGGCATGATGCAATGGTCTATCCTGATGCGGTTGAACACCAAGGCCTGCAACAAGCAGAAAAGCACCAGCAGCAACAAGCGGCGAAGCGAATCCATCATCATAGCAGCCTAACGATTACTGGAATTATACTGTTCGAGCGAGTCGAGCGCCGCTTTCTCCAAGTGCATACGCTCAATCATGCTCTTATCGGTAATGACACACACATCGCGAAGCGTGGAGAAATCGGTGGACAACAGGATATGCAACCTGTAGGACATACCATCGGGGGAGTCCTCCACATCGACGATCTTTCCCACCGAGATGCCTGAGGGGAAAATGGCCGAGAAGCCGCTGGTCTCCAGCCAGTCGCCTTTCTCGAAACGAGCATGGCGGGGAATGTCCTCCACCAGTGCCCGCATGGGGTTCTCACCGTTCCAGGTCACGTAGCCGAAGTAGCCCCGACCGCGGATCTTGCAACTGATGCGCGAGCGACGGTTCAACAGGGGCAGCACCACCGAGTAGTGTTCGCTGGCCTGATAGACCACACCCACCAAGCCCGTGCCGCTGACCACACCCATGTCGGCTTCTACGCCGTCGGCCTTGCCTTTGTTGATGGTCATCAGGTTGTCAAGGCTGTTCACCTGATTCGACACTACCTTAGCCGGCATCCACTCAAACTGGTTGATGTAGGCCATCTCCTGACGCTCCAACTCTGTCGAGTCGGCACCCTGGTCAACCATCTGCTGGCGCAGCCGTCCCACCTCCAGTTCCAAGAACGTATTGCGCTCTGAGAGTTGTTCATTGCGCGCCGTGAGCGAAAAGTACTGCTCAAGCCCTGACTCCCATTCATAGACTTTTCCCACCACCGCATTGGAAGAGGATATCCACGTGCTGCCCTGATAACTATTGTAACTGAACAGCAACACACCACTGACCACTTCCAGCAAGAGGAAGAGCAGCCAGTGGTAGTACTTGGTGAGAAAAGCCAGCAGGTTGTGCATGCTATCTCATGAGGAACGAGAAACGATCCACGTTCTTCAGGGCGATGCCGGCACCCTTGGCCACACAGTGCAAGGGATCCTCGGCCACGATGAAGGGGATGTTGATCTTGTCAGTCAGACGCTTGTCCAGACCGCGCAGCAGGGCACCGCCACCCGTCAGGTAGATACCGTTCTTCACGATATCGGCATACAACTCAGGCGGCGTGTTCTCCAGTGCCGACAGCACGGCCGACTCGATGCGAGCCACCGTTTTGTCCAAGCAGTGGGCAATCTCCTGATAACACACAGGCACCTCCATGGGCAGGGCCGTGATGCGGTTCGGGCCATGCACCACATAGTCCTCAGGACCGTCGTCGCCCAGGTCGGTCAGTGCCGAGCCCACATTGATCTTCACACGCTCAGCCATGCGCTCCGAAACCTTCACGTTGTGCTGGCGTGACATATACTCCTGAATGTCGGCCGTCAGGTCATCACCTGCCACCTTGATGCTGCTGTTCGACACGATGCCGCCCAGCGAGATAACTGCAATCTCGGTGGTACCGCCGCCGATGTCGACAATCATGTTGCCCTCGGGAGCCTCCACGTCGATGCCGATACCAATGGCAGCAGCCATCGGCTCGAAGATCAGATAGACATCACGTCCGTCGGCATGTTCGGCAGAATCGCGCACGGCACGCAGTTCGACTTCGGTCGAGCCGCTGGGCACGCCGATGACCATGCGCAGTGAGGGTGAGAAGAAGTGACGCCCAGTGTGCACCATCTTAATCAGTCCACGCATCATCTGCTCACAGGCAGAGAAGTCGGCAATCACGCCGTCGCGCAGCGGACGGATGGTGCGTATGTTGTCGTGTGTCTTTTCATACATCATCTTGGCCTGCTGTCCCACGGCAATCATCTTGTCCGTGCGGCGGTCGAGCGCAACCACCGAAGGCTCGTCAACCACGATCTTGTCATCGCTGATGATGATCGTGTTAGCCGTGCCAAGGTCCATGGCCAGTTCTTGTCTAAAACTAAAAAATCCCATCTTAATGATTACAATTTGACGATTTACTCTTTATTTTGCAAACCAACTGTGGATGGCCGTGTCGTAGTGAGAACTCACACCGAAGGCACGCTCAGCAAACATACGACGATCCTCAATGTCGGTCTGTGCGCCCTTCTTGTTCAGGATATCGAGCAGCACGCTGTATTCAGCCTTTGAGGGCACGATGACCACATCCTTGAAGTTCTTGGCTCCGGCGCGAATCAGAGAGATACCACCGATGTCGATCTTCTCGATGATGTCAGCCTCAGAGGCACCACTGGCCACTGTCTGCTCAAAGGGATAGAGATCCACAATGACCAGGTCAATCTCAGGAATCTCATACTGGGCCATCTGGTCGCGGTCGCCCTCATTGTCGCGGCGGCCAAGGATGCCTCCGAACACTTTGGGGTGCAACGTCTTCACGCGGCCGCCCAAGATAGAAGGATAGGTGGTCACGTCTTCCACCTTCTGGCAGGGATATCCCTGCTCTTCAATAAACTTCTGCGTACCTCCCGTCGACAGGAACTTCACGCCTTCTTCATTCAGTTTCTTCAGCAACTCATCCAAGCCGTCCTTATGGAACACTGAGATGAGGGCTGTCTTGATTTTCTTCACTTCTGACATACCTAAAAATACTCTTTACATTATAACGCTATAACACAATCAGGCTGCAAAGTTACAAAACAATTATGAAATCTCCTCACCCATGACCCAATTATTTTTTCGCATCCCCCAAAATATTATCGTAGGTCAACAGGAATGACAGAAAAAGGCCCCGCATCCCATCAACGGGTGCGGAGCCTTTATCGTATCATGTCGGCTTCTCTTAGAAGTCCATGTGATCCAACGTGTCGCTAAAATCCTTCGGCTCGCGGTTTTCTGCGGGATCGCGATAGGGCTCACCTTCCTGCTGCTCCGGACGAGGACGACGCTCGCCGCGCTCCGGGCGGGGACGACGCTCGCCGCGGTCCTGACGCTCGCCGCGCTCCGGACGAGGACGACGCTCACCACGGTCGGGACGGTCGCCACGCTCACGGCGGGCAGGACGCTCCTGGTAGCCCTCGGGCTTCTCGATGAGCACACGGTGTGAGAGTTTGTACTTGCCAGTCTTGGGATCAATCTCAAGCAGTTTCACCTGGATGTGGTCGCCCTCCTTGATGCCAGCCTCCTCGACGGTCTCCAGACGCTTCCAGTCAATCTCGCTGATGTGCAGCAGGCCGTCCTTGCCGGGCATAATCTCTACGAAGCAGCCGTAAGGCATGATGCTGCGGACGACGCCGTCGTAGATCTCGCCCACCTCGGGAATGGCAACGATAGCCTTGATCTTAGCCAGGGCAGCGTCGATGCTCTCCTTGTCGGGACCAGCCACCTGCACCTTGCCCACGCCGTCGGTCTCGTCGATGGTGATGGTGGTGTTGGTGTCTTCCTGCATCTGCTGGATAATCTTGCCACCAGGACCAATGACTGCACCGATGAACTCCTTGGGTATCTCGATCTGAACGATGCGGGGCACCTGAGGCTTGAACTCGGCACGGGGCTCGCTGATGGTGTCGGTCAGGCAGTTCAGGATGTGCTCGCGACCGGCCTTGGCCTGCATGAGGGCCTTCTCCAGAATGTCGAACGACAGACCGTCGCACTTGATATCCATCTGGGTGGCGGTCAGACCATCCTTCGTACCAGTGGTCTTGAAGTCCATATCGCCAAGGTGGTCCTCATCACCGAGGATATCGCTCAGTACGGCATACTTGTCCTCACCGGGGTTCTTGATCAGACCCATGGCGATGCCGCTAACGGGCTTCTTCATGGGAACACCTGCATCCATCAGGGCCAGTGTGCCGGCGCAGACGGTAGCCATCGACGACGAGCCGTTGGACTCGAGGATCTGGCTGACCAGACGCACCGTGTAGGGGAAGTCCTCGGGAATCTGACCCTTCAGACCGCGCCAGGCCAGGTGACCGTGACCAATCTCACGACGGCCTACGCCACGCTGAGCCTTGGCCTCGCCAGTGCAGAACGGGGGGAAGTTGTAGTGCAGCAGGAAGCGCATATAACTCTTGTCGAGCACATCGTCGACCATCTTCTCGTCGAGTTTGGTGCCGAGCGTACATGTGCTCAGCGACTGCGTCTCACCGCGGGTGAAGATAGCACTTCCGTGAGGCATGGGCAGGGGCGACACCTCGCACCAGATAGGACGGATGTCAGTGGTCTTGCGACCATCCAGACGGATGCCCTCGTCGAGGATGCAACGGCGCATAGCGTCGCGCTCCACGTCGTGGTAGTAGCGGTCCATCATGGCCTCATACTCCTCTTTCGAAATCTCGGAATCCTCAGGCACTTCGGCCAGGAAGGCTTCCTTGAAGTCAGCCAGCAACTTCTCGAAGGCATCAGCGCGGTCCTGCTTGGGCAGAGCCTGCTTGGTGATGTCGTAGGCGGGCTGATACAACTCCTTATTCATACGCTCGCGCAAAGCCTCGTCGTTCACCTCGTGGTCGTACTCGCGCTTCACGTCCTTGCCCAGTTCCTTGCTGAGTTCGGCCTGCAGTTCACACATGGGCTTGATGGCCACCATGGCAGCCTTCAGTGCACCGAGCAGATCCTGCTCGCTGACTTCCTTCATCTCGCCTTCCACCATCATGATGTTCTCGGCTGAGGCACCCACCATGATGTCCATGTCGGCCTGTTTCATCTGCTCGAAGGTAGGATCGATGACATACTCGCCATTGACACGAGCCACGCGCACCTCACTGATGGGGCACTCGAAGGGGATATCCGAGCAAGCCAGGGCTGCCGAGGCGGCAAAGCCTGCCAGTGCATCGGGCTGGTCAACGCCATCGGCAGAGAGCAGCATGACATTGACGAAAACTTCCGCGTGATAGTTGCTGGGGAACAGCGGACGGAGCACGCGGTCCACCAGACGACTGGTAAGGATTTCTGAGTCAGAGGCTTTGCCTTCGCGCTTGGTGAATCCACCGGGGAAACGGCCAGCGGCACTGTACTGTTCACGATAGTCTACCTGCAAAGGCATGAAATCGGTTCCGGGAACTGCATCTTTTGCGGCACAAACGGTGGCGAGAAGCACGGTGTTGTTCATACGCAGAACAACGCTTCCGTCGGTCTGTTTTGCCACTTTCCCGGTTTCAATGGTGATGGTTCTTCCATCAGCCAGTTGAAGGGTCTTTGTAATTACGTTCATCTTGTATTAAAACATCTAATAAAATAAAAAATTGCAAAAATGCGGGCGCAAAGGTACTCATTATTATATAAATAAAAGAATAAAAGGAGCAATATTTACTATTTTTTATGATTTATTTTTTGTACCTTTGCACCCAGAATCAGAAAACAACAACATCAAGATATGAAAAAAATAGGACTGATAGCACTTGTCGCCCTGGCTCTGACAGCCTGCGACAACGAAGGAAACACCTTCACCGTGAAGGGCACCATAGAGGGCGCCCAAGACAAAACCCTCTGCTTGCAGAACAAGACACTGGGGGGAACCGTGATACTGGACAGCGTGCGACTGGGCGAAGACGGCAACTTCGAGTTCCGTGCCAAGTCTCCTGCCACTCCCGACTTCTACCAACTGACACTGGAGGGACAGAGCATCAACTTCAGCATCGACTCGACTGAAACCATCAGCATCACGGCCCGTCAGCCGGGCATGGGTGCCAACTATGAGGTAAGTGGCTCGGAGAACTGTGAGAAGATTCGCCAACTGGCCCTGAAGCAGCAGGCACTGCAGCAGGGAGTGCAGACCCTCCTGGGCAGTGGACTGGGCCGCGAGGAGATAGGCGACTCGTTGAACCGGATGGTGCAACACTTCAAGGAGGACATCACCTTCAACTACATCTACGCGTCCCCCTCGTCGGCCTACGCCTACTATGCATTGTTCCTCACGTTGGGCGGCCAGAACATCTACGACCGCCAGAACCCTGAAGACCTGAGGGTCTTTGCCGCCGTAGCCACCAGTTGGGATACGTTCTATCCTGAATCCGACCGCGCAAAGCATCTGCACAACACAGCCATGAAAGGCTTGACTGACAACCGCATCGCTACGGCCCGCGAACAGATGGCCATCGATGAGAGCAGAATAGTGGATAGCGGTGTGCTTGACCTGGAACTGACTGACGCCAAAGGTCAGGTCCGTACGCTGACGGAACTGAAGGGAAAGGTCGTGCTGCTCGATTTCCACGCCTTCAGCATGAAGGAGTCGGCAGCCCGCATCCTGGAGATGCGCGAACTATACGATAAGTACCACCCGCAAGGCCTGGAAATCTATCAGGTGTCTATCGATGCCGACGAACACCTGTGGAAGCAGGCCACACAAGCCCTGCCCTGGATCAGTGTCTATGACCCCACAGGCCAGTCGGCCCTGAGGTATAATGTGCAGGCCGTGCCCGAATACTTCCTCATCGATCGCAACAATACGCTGCAGAAGCGCTCGTCACAAATTGACGACTTGGAAAAGACCATCAAGGGTTACCTGTGAAGGGATCCTTCGCCCTTCCTTCTGGAAAGGGAGTCCGACAGCCTCTACTGGCTGCGCTCGACCGAGGGTTGCTTGCCGCCCGCTCGAACTTGTTCGCTTGCCATAGCAAGAGCGGGACACAAGAATGACTGGCGACTGCCTTATCCCGTCTATCGCTTCGAGACAGGCGATGTGGATGGCGACGGTCGTGAGGATGCAATAGTGGGCGTGACGAAGAGCACCCGTTTCCACCCCGAAGTGGGTCGGCGCATCTTCATCTTTAAACTGGTCGACGGCACGAAGGTACGCCCCCTATGGCTGGGCTCCCGACTGGGCGGAACACTCATCGACTTCCGCTTCACGGATGGCAAGGTGAGAGCACTGGAGACCGATGGAATCGGTCATTTTGGCGTAACAGACTATCGGTGGCAAGACTTCGGAATGGTCTTTGACCGCCTGCTCATCAAAGATACAGATCAAGAAACCGCTCTTAAATATTTCTGACCTATGAAAAAGATTTTGCTATTCTTCATTGCAGGACTGCTGGCCGCCTGTGCAACGGCACCGCAGCAACCCATCGCCGTGACCCAACTCGACGTGGAAAGCCTGAACAAAGACATCGACCTGCAGATGGGCATCTCGCATCTGCGGCTGAGTGACCTGAACATCCTGCGCAATGCCTTTGCGGCCCAGAAAGGCTATCCCTTCCGTGACTCCTATCTGCGCAGCATCTACGGGTCGACTACCTGGTACGACTCGCTGATGTGGACTTTCGATGACAATGAAGAGTTCTTCAACCACTCAGATTACGATGAAAGCAAGAGTTATCGTGACAACTACTATGGTGACATCAAACCCGAAGTGTTGACCTACACTGCAGAGCAGCAGGCCTTCGTAGATCGGATTACGGCGCGCATAGAAGAATTGCAGGCCCAGAACTTCAAGCCTGCCAGCGGTCGGGTGAATATGGAGAATATCTACAATCCAGCCCTGATCGACTCGATGGATGCCAGACTCTATGAGCATCTGGGCAACAACGGCTTTGCCATCGTGCCCGCCCGCCACCGGCAGTTGTTCCATGTCTACGAGCAGAATGATTACCACGAGTTCCCGTCGTTTGTCACCACCGACCTCTATCTGCAACTCTATCATCTCTATTTCGACTGTATGTTGCGCGAAGTGGAGGAACATCAGATGGACACACTGGTCGACATGCTCTGTCAGGAAGGCTATAGTGCTATGTTCGTGCAGGCCCAGACTGACCAGCCACAAGTGGCTGAGGGTGCCCGATGGCTATGCGACTATTTTGCCGTGGCCCTCAATCTGGACGGGAAGCACCATATGGGCTTCTTCAATAAGTCAGCACGGGACGAGATAACGAAAATCATGAACAGCCAAGACGATCTTTCCGACTTCCTGGGATATACTGATGCTACGTTTGCCTACAGTCTCTTCAAACCCCGTGGCCACTACACCCGTAACGCACGTCTGGAACACTATTTCCGCACCATGATGTGGCTGCAGACTGTGCCTTTCCGTACGGATGATGCTGCTCAACTGGGTCGGGCCGTCCTGCTGTCGCAATGGCTCAACCGCAATGACAAGGCCAGAAGGCTGTATGAGCGTATTACCGTGCCGATGACCTACCTGATGGGACAGCCAGATAACATCAGCATCCTGCAGGTGGCCGAAATAGCCAACGAGACAGGCGTTCTGGAGAGTGAAGACATCTGCAATGCCAACAAGATGCAGGTTCTTCGCCAACGGGTGGAGGCAGTGGCCGAACAGCAGACCCGCATCAAGCCCAAGTTCAGTTATTCCGGTCAGTACAAGATCAACCTCATGCCCCAGCGCTATCAGCCTGATGCCGAGGTCTTGCAGGAGATGGTCGACTACGATTCGGAAGAGACGAAGCGTGACGTGCCCAAGGGACTCGATGTCCTGGCGGCTATGGGCGTGGCTCCTGCCGAAAGGATTTTGTTCGATGAAATGGGCGAAACTAATCATTGGAATGGCTACGAGCCCGCATTGAAACGCATGAAGCAGCGCATGGATTCCATCGACTGGAATGAGAATGCATCCGTGCAGTGGCTGTCAGCCTTGAAAATCTTGACAGAGAAAAGCCAGGGTGCTCCTTATTTTATGTTGACCGATGAATGGGATCGCAAGTCGCTGAATGCCGTCCTGGCCTCATGGACTGAACTGAAGCACGATGCCATTCTCTACGCCAAGCAGCCCTTTGGAGCCGAGTGTGGCGGTGGTGGTCCTCCTGATCCTGTGGTGAAAGGCTATGTGGAACCAAACATTGCTTTCTGGCAGAAAACCATCGACCTGTTGTCTACGACCGAGAATCTGTTGAAGAAACATGGACTGATGAACGAAAAGATCCAAACCGCCAACGACCGTCTGCGGGAAGAGGCAGAGTTTTTCCTGGCTGTCAGCAAGAAGGAACTGAACGGCGAGGTGCTGCTTGATGAGGAGTACGATCAACTGAAATATGTCGGTGCCACTATTGAGAACATCTCCCTTGACTTGCTGCGTGATGCCGAGCACGAACTTTGGGACTGGGATGCCATACAAGGTCCTGATCGCAAGGTGGCCCTGGTGGCCGATGTCTATACGGCCAATGCCGACAACAATCCCAACAAGAGCATCCTCTTCGAGGCCATAGGCGATGCCGATGAAATCTATGTTATTGTCGATATCGGCGGCTATCTGCATCTGATGCGTGGTGCCGTTTTCTCCTATCGTGAGTTTAAGCGTCCAATCAACGAACAGCGTCTGAACGACGAGGAGTGGCAGCAGTATCTGGAGGAGCATCCGCGAGAGGGCGTGCCCCAGTGGATGCAGCCCGTCATCGTGCCTCTCGACAATGCCCCCGTCGACAATGAGAGCGTTTTTTATAGCACTGGCTGTTAGCCTTTCCGCCCTCTCCGCCCTTTACGGACAGACCGCCGCCCGAATTGTCTTCACTGGCGACATCTTGTTGGATAGGGGCGTCAGGACGGTCATCACCCGTCACGGAGCCGACTACCTCTTCTCAGGGGCGGTCGACTCTGTGTTCCGTTCCTCTGATGTGGTGGTGGGCAATCTGGAGTGTCCCGCCACCAAGGTCAAGGCTCCCGTACAGAAACTCTATATCTTCCGCGGCGAGCCCGAATGGCTGTCGGTGCTCAGACGGCACGGTTTTACTCACTTGAACCTGGCTAATAACCACAGCATCGACCAGGGTAGGGAAGGGCTGATGGACACCCGCCGCAACATCCTGAGGGCAGGCATGACCCCTGTCGGTGCCGACTCGACGATGGCTGCCGCTGCTCGGCCAGTCCTGTTGACCGATAAGCCCAGAAACGTGTGGCTGGTAGCCTCGCTGCGCCTGGCACTGGAGAACTTTGCCTATCTGGCGAACCGTCCTTGCGTCAGTCAGGAGTCCATGGATGCACTGGTGGCCCGTGTCCGACGGCTCAAGCAGGCCGACCCCTCAGCCGTGATCATTGTCTCGCTCCACTGGGGCGGCGAACACACTCTTCGGCCCGTTCCCAGTCAGCGTCTGGATGCCCACCGGCTGATTCAGGCCGGTGCCGACGCCCTTGTCTGCCACCACACCCACACCTTGCAGAGTGTGGAGTATTATCATGGAAAACCTGTCTACTACAGCATCGGCAACTTTATCTTCGACCAGCAGAAGCCCATCAACAGCACTGCCGCGATGGTGCAACTGACCATCACGGCAGACTCTGTCGTGGCGAAGACCATCCCTGTGGACATTCGCCGATGCGTACCCTACATCAGAAACTAGCCAGCCAGGCCTTCAGTTCGAGCAGCATCTCGATGTGGAAGGCAAACGTGTCGCGATAGCCCCAGCCGTGGCCGCCCGACGGGTAGATATGGATGGTGGCTGGCACGTCGTGCTTGTAGCATTCCATATAGTAGTTGGCACCATTGGCCGGCAGCACGGCAGTGTCGTCATCGCTCAGGGCCAGGAAGGCGCGAGGTGTCTGATGCGATACCTGCAGGTCGCTGCTGAACTCCTGAATGAGGTTCTTCTTCGGCTTATCGCCCAGGAAGTTGACCATCGAACCCTTGTGGGTATAACTGGGATCCATCGTAATGACTGGATAGAACAGGATCTGGAAGTCGGGCTTGGCGTCGCCCTTCGAGTGGGTGGCGATGGTAGATGCCAGATGGCCGCCTGCCGAGAAGCCCATGATGCCCACCTGCCGAGTGTCCACGTGCCAGGCCTCGGCATTGCGGCGCACCATCTTCATGGCCTCCTCGGCATCGCTGATGGGCATCTCCCGGTTGCCGTGGGGCATACGGTATTTCAGCACGAACAGGGCGATGCCCTGCTGATTGAAGAACGGGGCCCACTGGGTGCCCTCATGCTCCATGGCCAGATGGCCGTAGCCGCCACCGGGACATACCACCACGGCCCGTCCTGTGGCCTTCTTGGCATCGGGCAGGAATACGGTCAACTGGGCCTTGTCCTGGTCGTCGCCATTCTTGTTGGGGGCGCCGTTGGGCCAAATGTCTATCACTTTTTGGGCAGAAATCGTCATTGTCATGAGCAATACTAGCAGTAAGGAAATAATACGCTTCATTGAGTCTGTTTTTGAATTTCGATGGCAAAGTTAAGCATTTTTTCCGATAAATGCGTATCTTTGCACCCAAAAATTACAGAATCATGCATCCATTAGACAAATTTGCCTTCTGTCCCGTATGCGGCAGCAGGGCGTTCGAGATCCACAACGTGAAGAGCAAGCAGTGCCGCGACTGCGGCTTCACCTACTATGCCAACCCCTCTTCGGCCACGGCCGCCTTTATCCTGAACGACAGGGATGAACTGCTGGTTGTAGTCAGGGGCAAGGAGCCGGCCAAGGGCACGCTTGACCTGCCCGGAGGCTTTGTCGACATGGACGAGACGGGCGAGGAAGGCATGATTCGCGAAATCGGCGAGGAGACAGGCATCGCCATCGGACAGGTGCACTATCTTTTCTCCATCCCCAACCTCTATGTCTACTCCGGCATGACCATCCACACGCTCGATATGTTCTACAGGGCCAGTGTCGATAGCAGAGTGGAGCCGATGGCTGCCGACGATGCCGCCGACCTCTTCTGGCTGCCTCTGAAAGAGGTGAATCCGGAGCGCTTCGGGCTCTGGAGCATCCGCCAAGGCGTCACCAAATTCCTGGCCGAATCGTTAAGAAAATAAAAAATCTTCTATATATATAAGGTGGAAGCAAACTTTTTGCGTACTTTTGCACCCCCAAACGATTGAGTACAGAATTAAAGCAACAATAAAAAGAGACATGCAGAAGAATTTAGTCATCGTGGAGTCGCCTGCCAAGGCCAAGACCATTGAGAAGTTCCTTGGTGCCGACTATAAGGTAATGTCCAGTTACGGGCATATCCGCGACCTGAAGAAGCGTGAATTGAGTATCGACGACAAGACTCTGGAACCCGAATACGAGATTCCGGAGGAGAAGAAGAAACTGGTGAGCGACCTGCGCAGCCAGGCCCAGAAAGCCGGTCAGGTGTGGCTCGCATCCGATGAGGACCGCGAGGGAGAAGCCATCTCATGGCACCTGTGCGAGGTGCTGGGACTGGACGAACAGAAGACCAAGCGCATCGTGTTCCACGAAATCACCAAGCCGGCCATCCTGGCGGCCATCGAGCATCCGCGTACACTGGACATGAATCTGGTGAACGCCCAGCAGGCCCGCCGCGTGCTCGACCGCCTGGTAGGCTTCAAACTCTCGCCCGTGCTGTGGCGCAAGGTGAAGCCCGCCCTGTCGGCAGGACGTGTGCAGAGCGTGGCCGTCAGATTAATTGTGGAACGCGAGCGCGAGATACAGGGCTTCCAGAGCGAGACCTACTATAGCGTCAACGGCGTCTTTGGCATCACCAATGCCGACGGCTCTCAGTCGGAGGTGAAGGCCACGCTGAGCACCCGCTTCAAGACGGAGCAGGAGGTAGAGCAGTTCCTCGAGCAGTGCAAGGAGAGCACCTTCACCGTGGAGTCCATCCAGAAAAAACCGCTGAAGCGCACGCCAGCGCCCCCCTTCACCACGTCGACCTTGCAGCAGGAGGCGGCCCGCAAACTGGGCTTCACCGTCACCCAGACCATGATGGTGGCACAGCATCTGTATGAGAACGGTCTGATCACCTACATGCGTACCGACTCGGTCAACCTGTCGGGCCTCTGCATCAATGCCTCCAAGGAGGAGATCACCCGCCTTTATGGTGCCGAGTACAGCAAGGTGCGCCAGTATCACACCAGCAGCAAGGGAGCACAGGAGGCCCATGAGGCCATCCGTCCCACCTACATGGAGAATACCACCATCGACGGCACGTCGCAGGAGAAGCGCCTCTACGAACTCATCTGGAAGCGCACCGCCGCCTCGCAGATGGCCGATGCCGAGATAGAGAAGACGACGGCAGTCATTAAGATTGAAGACAACTTGACGGACGCCAATCTTCAATCTTCAATCTTCAATTTATCGCCCAGGGCGAGGTGGTCAAGTTCGACGGCTTCCTGAAAGTCTATCGCGAGTCGGTGGATGACGAAGAGGAGAGCCGCGACGAGTTCATCCACGTGCTGCCCCCGCTGAAGAAGGGACAGGAACTGACACGCCGTGAGATTTCTGCCATCGAGCGCACCAGCCAGGGCCCGCAGCGCTACACCGAGGCCTCGCTCGTCCATAAGTTGGAGGAACTGGGCATCGGCCGACCCTCCACCTACGCCCCCACCATCTCTACCATTCAGCAGCGCGAGTATGTAGTGAAGGGCGACAAGAAGGGTGAGGAGCACAAGTTCCTGGTCATCACCCTGAAGGGAAAGCAGGTCACCCAGAAATATCGCACCGAGACCATTGGCAGCGACAAGGGCAAACTGTTGCCCACCGACATCGGCATCGTGGTCAACGACTTCCTGATGGAGCATTTCCCCAGTATCATGGACTACAACTTCACTGCCAAGGTGGAGCAGGACTTCGATAAGATTGCCGAGGGCAAGCAGCAGTGGAACAAGATGATGAAGGGATTCTACAAGGACTTCGAGCCTACCGTCGAAGCCACGCTCAACGCCCGTTCGGAGCACAAGGCCGGCGAGCGTCAGTTGGGCATCGACCCGAAGACCCGGAAGCCCGTCTTCGTGAAGATTGGACGTTTCGGCCCCGTGGTGCAGATAGGCACAGCCGAGGACAAGGACAAACCTCAGTTTGCCCACATGCCCAAGGAACTCAGCCTGGAGACCATCACGCTGGAGCAGGCCCTCGACCTCTTCAAACTGCCCCGCATGCTGGGCGAATACGAGGGCGAGCCTGTCACCGTGGGTGCCGGCCGCTTCGGCCCCTACGTGCTCCACAAGAAACTCTACACCTCGCTGCCCAAGGGCACCGACCCCATGAGCATCAGCATCGCCGATGCCGTGAGACTCATCGAGGAGAAGCGCAAGCAGGAGTCGCAGAAGCACCTGAAGACCTTCGGCGAGGATGCCAAACTGGAGGTGCTCAACGGTCGCTATGGCCCCTATCTGGCCTACGACGGACAGAACTACCGCCTGCCCAAGTCGATGCACGACAAAGCCAAGGACCTGACCTACGACGAGTGCATGGCCGTCATCGAGAAGCAGAAGAAATAGGGAGAGAGAGTTATGCAGCGCATCATCCTGATAGGCTACATGGGAGCCGGCAAGACCACCGTCGGCAAGGCCCTGTCGAAGGAACTGGGCATCCCCTTCTACGACCTCGACTGGTACATTGAGAGCCGGCGGCGCAAGACGGTGGCCCAACTCTTTGCCGAGCAAGGCGAAGAGGCCTTCCGCAAGATAGAGTACAACATGCTGCACGAGGTGGCCGAGTTCGAGGATGTCATCATCAGTTGCGGCGGCGGCACACCCTGCTTCTTCGACAACATCGACTACATGAACCAGCAGGGACAGGTCATCTACCTCAAGGCCACGCCCGAGGTGCTCTACCGCCACCTGCTGATGGGCAAGACCGAGCGCCCCCTGCTGAAGGGCAAGACGCCCGACGAACTCATCGCCTTCATACACGAGCAACTGGAGCGGCGCGAGCCCTTCTACTCGAAGGCGCAATACACCCTCGATGTCAGCCTGATGGACAACTACGAGAAAATCAAGATAACCATAGAAAAGATTCGCGAACTACTGAAGTTATGAAGAAATGGACCATTGACGACGCCCGTGAACTGTATAACATCAACGGTTGGGGCACCAGTTATTTCGGCATCAACGACGCCGGCAATGTCTACGTGACACCCTGCAAGGACCAGACGCAGATCGACCTGCGCGAAGTGATGGACGAACTGTCGCTGCGCGACGTCACGCCGCCCGTGCTGCTGCGCTTCCCCGACATTCTGGACAACCGCATCGAGAAGACCTGGAGTTGCTTCAAGAAGGCGGCCCAGGAGTATGACTACCGGGGCGAGAACTACGTGGTCTACCCCATCAAGGTGAACCAGATGCAGCCCGTGGTAGAGGAGATCATCTCGCACGGCCGCAAGTTCAACCTCGGCGTCGAGGCCGGCTCGAAGCCCGAACTGCACGCCGTCATCGCCGTGCAGTGCCAGAGCGACTCCATCATTGTGTGCAACGGCTACAAGGACCAGGGCTACATCGAACTGGCCCTGCTGGCACAGAAGATGGGCAAGCAGATATTCATCGTCGTGGAGAAACTGAACGAACTGGACCTCATTGCCCGCGAGGCCAAGAAACTGGGTGTACGCCCCAACATCGGCATCCGCATCAAACTGGCCTCCAGCGGCAGCGGCAAGTGGGAGGAGAGCGGCGGCGACGCCTCGAAGTTCGGACTCACCAGTGCCGAACTGCTCGAAGCCCTCGAACTGCTCGACAAGAAGGACATGCGCGACTGTCTGCGCCTCATCCATTTCCACATCGGCTCGCAGATCACCAAGATACGCCGCATACAGACCGCCCTGCGCGAGGCTTCGCAGTTCTACATCCAACTGCACAAGATGGGCTACAACGTCGACTTCGTCGACTGTGGCGGCGGACTGGGCGTCGACTACGACGGCACCCGCTCGCCCAGCAGCGAGTCGTCGGTCCACTATAGCATTCAGGAGTATGTCAACGACTGCATCTACACCTTCGTCGATGCTGCCAACAAGAACGGCATCCCCCATCCCAACATCATCACCGAGAGCGGACGCTCGCTGGATGCCCACCACTCCGTGCTTGTCATCGACGTGCTCGAGACGGCCTCGCTGCCCGAGATGCCCGAGGAGTTTGAGCCCGACGAGAACTCCCATCAGTTGGTGAAGGACCTCTACGAAATCTGGGATAACCTTTCGCCCCGCAACGTGCTGGAGGATTGGCACGACGCCGAGCAGATCCGCGAAGAGGTGCTCGACCTCTTCAGCCACGGCATCGTAGACCTGAAGACGCGCGCCGAGATTGAGGCCATGTACTGGAGTGTCTGCCATGAGATCAACGCCCTGGCCAAGAACCTGAAGCACATCCCCGAGGAACTGATGAATATCGACAAACTGCTGGCCGACAAGTACTTCTGCAACTTCTCGCTCTTCCAGTCGCTGCCCGACTCGTGGGCCATCGACCAGATATTTCCGATCATGCCCATCCAGCGCCTCGACGAGCGGCCCACCCGCAATGCCACCATCCAGGACATCACCTGCGACAGCGACGGCAAGATAGCCTCCTTCGTCACCAACCGCCACAACTCCCACTCGCTGCCCGTGCATGCCCTCCGCAAGAACGAGGACTACTATCTGGGCGTCTTCCTCGTGGGAGCCTATCAGGAGATTTTGGGCGACATGCACAACCTCTTCGGCGACACCACCGCCGTCCACATCAGCGTCAAGGACGGTCACTACCACATCGACCAAATCTTCGACGGCGAGACCGTGGCCGAGGTGCTCGACTACGTGCAGTACGACCCCAAGAAACTGGTGCGCCAACTCGAGGTGTGGGTCACCAAGAGTGTCAAGGCCGGCAAGATCACCCTGGAGGAAGGCAAGGAGTTTTTGAGTAATTACAGAAGTGGACTTTATGGATACACCTATTTGGAATAAGGGACTCACCATCGTCAAGGTGGGCGGTGCCGTCGTCGAGGACGAGGCACAACTCACGCAGTTGCTCCGTGACTTCTCCGCCATCGAGGGCCCGAAGATACTGGTGCACGGCGGAGGCCGGCGCGCCACCCGGGTGGCCGCATCGCTGGGCATCGAGACACAGATGGTGGGCGGACGCCGCATCACCGACAGCGCCATGCTCGAAGTCGTCACGATGGTCTACGGCGGACTGGTCAACAAGAACCTCGTCGCCCGTCTGCAGGCCTGCGGCATCAACGCCCTCGGACTGACCGGTGCCGATGCCGACATCATCCGTTCCCACAAGCGTCCCCTGAAGGACGGCGTAGACTTCGGTTGGGTGGGCGATGTAGACAAAGCCGACGGTGCAAAATTGGCCGGTTTCATCGAACAAAACATCGTGCCCGTCATCGCCCCGCTGACCCACGACGGTCAGGGCCATATGCTCAACACCAATGCCGACACCATGGCCAGCGAGACCGCCAAGGCCCTGGCTGGCCTCTACGACGTGACCCTCATCTTCGCGTTCGAGAAGCCCGGCGTGCTGCGCGATGCCGACGATGATGCCAGCGTCATCCCCACCATCACCCGTCAGGACTTCCTGCGTTTTCGTGCCGACGGCACCATCAGCGGCGGCATGCTGCCCAAGGTTGAGAATGCCCTCGCCGCCATCGATGCTGGCGTCAGCCGCGTCATCATCACCAGTGCCACCGCCATCGACGGTCGCCACGGCACCGTCATCTGCTGATGGCCTGGCGTATACTCTTGTTTATTCTTCTTTGTTTAATTGTCTGATTCCATCGGTAAAATTGCGTCCGACGGGCAGGGGTCTTTCTATGTTTTTGATGAAGACCCGTTGATGGGTGAAACTGTCAATCTGAGCGACCGATACGACAAATGACTTGTGAATGCGGATGAACTGCTGAGGAGGCAGCAGGGCGAGCAGTGAGGTCAGCGTGGTCTTCGACATCTGATGGCGATTGCCGGTAAGATGTATCCGCACATAGTTGTCCATTGCCTCGATATAAAGGATGTCGGCCAAGGGGATGATCACATTCTTATAGTCAGCCTTCAGGGTGATGCAGGACGGTACGGGGTGTCGCTCCCGTACCCTCGTGATGGCGCTCCTGAAGCGCTCAAACGAGAAAGGCTTGTGCAGGTAGTCGACAGCCCCCACCTCGAAGCCGTCAAGGGCATATTCTGTGTAGGCCGTTGTAAAGATGAGGCTGGTGGTAGCAGGCAGTCGGCGGGCCAGCGAGACACCATCGGCCGTGCCCAGCCGGATGTCGAGCAGCAACAAGTCGGGCTGTTGCTCTGTGACGGCAGCCATTCCGGCAGCAGGGTTGGTGAAGGTCTGCAGTTGGATATTGCCCAGTCGCCCCGTGAATTCTTTAATAATGCTGAGCGCAATAGGCTCATCGTCTATGGCAATTGCTTTCATGTTGGTTCTGATAGTTGAATGGTCAGATGAACAAGGTAGTGTCCATTGTCGTGTGAGATGTTTAGTGTATAGCGGTTTGGATAGAGCAGTGCAAGGCGTTTGCGGCAGTTGGCTAGCCCCGTGCCGCAGGTTTTTTCTTTGGGTGCCATGCCCATCGGGTTCTCGGCCACGAAGGTCAGCACCCCTTTGGCAACTTCCAGTCGGAAGATAATCTGGCCGGAGGAAATGCCCTGCGTACCGTGTTTCAGTGCATTCTCAACAAACGTGAAGAGTATCATAGGGGCAATCCGTGCCTCAGGGGCATCGCTGCAGTAGGCGAACGAGACACTGATTTCTGGTTTCAGGCGCAGTTGCTGCAAGGCGATATAGTCGCGCAGAAACTGCTGCGACTGTTCTATGGCAATGCTGTCCTTTCCTGAATATGCGGTCATCATGCGAGTCAGTTCGGTAAACTGCACAAAGGCCTGTTCGGCGCGGTCGTTGTGGGTAACGATGAGCCCGTACAGCGAGTTGAGCGTATTGTATAGGAAATGCGGGTTCAGTTGTGCCCTGTACATGGCCAGTGCCGCATGGTCGCGCTCATGCTGTATGGCCTGCCTATGCAGGCTTTGGCGGATGACTTCCTCATGCAGTCCGATGACGGCTCCAAACAGAACTATCGTCATGAATGCCAGCCAGATGCGCTGCTGGCTCATCTGCACCTTTGCCAGTTCTACATTGGGATAAATCTGCGCCAGATGGTAAAACGGCCACCCTTCGTGGTAAAAAGTCAGTGCGAACAAGCCGGCCAGTAAACCGAGGAAAATCAGAAGCGAAAGGCCCCGCATGCGTTGGCCTTGGAAAAACAACGGCATGATGAATTTGCGGACAAGAAAATAAGTCAGATACACGAACCCGACGAGCAGAACTGTGTACGACGGCCTTTCATGTACCCACCGGCCAACGGGGAAAATGAAGGTCATCAATGGGATCATCACCAGACAGCCCCCCCAGTCAATGTGTCTCTGCATCCTGTTCATCTGCTGCAAAGGTAAGCAAAAAAAAGTGAAAAACATCGGTTCGCGGTGAGCATTTGCCACCTTTTTGTGTCCGTTTGCCGCCAAATGGGGCTTTTTGTCGTGCAAACAATGGTATTGCAGGAGAAATCGTTTGCGTATTTCAAAAGTCGATAAAAGAAAGTGTGGACGCTCTTGCCATCCGAAATTGCATTATCTTTGCACTCACAAAGCCTTACACAAAGACGTTAAGATATGTCAAGTTAGTAGTTAGTGATTAGTAAATCTTAGTAGTTAGCAGCCTTGCATGAGGTAATCAGGTTGTTGTCAGGATAACATTAACATTGAGGTCTACAGACACGCTTTAGGTATTCCAGTGCCTGTTTGTGGTAATCGGTGAAAACACTTTCCGATCCTTGTGAAGCGGCAAAATAGGCAGCCAGAAAGGCTCCCTCTGCCTCTTCTTTTGAGCACGCGCCGAAAGAGAGATGTCCCCATTTCTCTGAAACGGCATTACCATGGAAGACATGGCTTCCAAAGTTGCCGTGGCTGACAATGAGTGTCTTAATGCTGAACCTGGCCATCAGTTCAAAGCAACTGTCAAACAAACTGTTGGTCTCGATTCCCAGAAGGTGGCAGAGTGCCGACAGTTCCTCTTTCCCTATTCTCAGCAGGTCACAGTAGGTCAAGGATTCTCTGATGAGGCGCTCCTTTGTTGTGCCAATCCCGTTTATGTTGAAGTCCAAGATCTGGGTACATCCGACAGGTGTATTCAACAAATGATTGACAATTTTGTTTCTTTCAACAAAATCGCTCATCGAAGCCTGGTCCCAATAAACGGCTGCCCACCTGTTATCTTTCTTGGCAGACTCTTTTATCTCTTTCAGGGCAAACCCCAGCAAGTTGATATGCCGTGCAAAGGCCGACTGCTTGTGAGCAACCATAACTACCCTATCTTCCATACCCAGATTGTTTGGGTGCAAAGATACGACATTATTTCCATACACGGTCACTATGCCCATCGTTGTTTGCCACCGTATTTGCGTTGTTTACGTAAGCGTATCCGCTTTTACATATTGCATACAATCTAAAGAGTGATTACCTTTGTGCATTCACTTTATAGACAGATTGTGCAAATAATGGAATTACTGACAGCCGATGCCCGTTACGAAAAGACCTGGCATCAATTTCT
>JAFUUL010000083.1 GCA_017483805.1 Prevotella sp. | reverse complement strand
TACGCGCGGGCGCGCCCGCGGTACGCGATACATTTTTTGTTATTCTACTGTATTTACTGTCATACTGTCCAGTTCATGTCAGAGGGGTCAAAGAACTCAATTGCAAAGGTACAACATTTTCGGTCGAAATCCAAATATTTCTCCCACTTTTTTCGGTTTGTACGGACAGAATTACGGTAATTACGGCAATTTATTTCAATAAGACCCACTTTCATGGTGATTCGCTGATAAGATGAAGTAAATCGGGGACGGTTCCACTGATAAGGTAAAAAGCGCAAGCAGCCCAAGGCGTTGGGGCAGGAGAATCGGATTCTCGCTTGTCGGCGCTTGTCCCAATTCCAATAAAAACTGCTGCATCTTGTTAATGATGGCGTTTTCGAGTTTACTTTCTGTATATGATGTTTCGGACTTCAGACCCAGAAATTCCAAGGTGAGCGGATCCTTAATGATATCAGAGGGTTTTTCTATAGTCTGTCCCTCTGTTGCAAGCCGCATCACCTCATTCTTGTCACGGCTCAGGGCCAAGCGTTCATACAGGCTGCTGCCCACCTGGCGACTTAACTGGCGTACACTCCATTGCTGGTTTGTGCATTCTATTTCATAGAAACTGCGGGTATCTGGATTGTCAATGCGCATCAGGATAAGATAGTGGCTCCATGAAAGCGTAAACGGTGCTGTATGATCAGAGGTCTGAAACGCTGTTTCTGAAATAGGTCTACAGCGTAGACCATTTTCCTGCTTGGGCAATTGGGTCGACACTGTAGACCCAATTTGTCTATTGCTATAAACTTGATAGAAGTATCGACATTTCTTCAAAAAAACAGAAGCCGCCGGCCCGTGAGGGTCGGCGCTTTTTAGAAAAGGAAAGAAATTAATCTAATTGGAATAATTTCTATAACCGTTCGATGTCTTCGATAGAGAGGCCTGTGATATAGCGCTTAAAACGCTGCTGCCCTGGAAACGACTTTCTTTAAACTGGACACAGGGAAACCAATTTTCAGTAGAAACTCCTCAAAGCGACTACGTTCTTTGTAGGGAATAGTGAGTTCGTAGGTCATTAGTTCGGCAGCGTCTTCAGCCGGTATGGGTTCAAACTCGTAATAGGAGTCGCTGGCGGGGAGATATTCTTCTGGGAGGTCGGCAGGCTGGACAAGTCTGACGTCATGAAAATTGACAGCATCGTCGATATCTACGCAATAGAGATAGCCATCGTTGGGGCTGTCTATAAGTTCACGCAGCGACAATTCTTTGGCCATATACTTCTGGAGGCTGGCAAGGCTGACACGAAGCACCAGCCAGCGATTGTCTTTATCATCCCTGTCCACCCAGTAGAAAAGATAGTCGTCACCCTTGCTACTGACATAATGAGACAGCAACGGTCCTTCGAAATAAATCAAGTCGGCAATCCTCTTGAAGTTGCTGAAATCAAACTGTATGTCAAACCCTTTTATCGTCTTCATTGTCATTGCTTGCAAAGATAAGAAGAATTTTCAAATAGTGCAAACTTTTGAAAAGAAAAAAGGATTGTGTTTTTAAATTGTTAATAAAAGACACATTCGGCCCGCTGGCTCGTGAGAGTAGGTCGGCCCGCAAAAACCGAAGTCGCCGGCCTGCTGGTTTGGAGCCTCCAAACGAGGAGTTTGAAGCCTCCAAACGGGTCGCTTGGAGGCTTCAAACCCTTTGAATGCAGCGTGATTGCTATTGGCCGCCCAGACGGTCGAAATATTCGATGATGTCGTCCCAGGACTTGAAGGTGTCGCTGCCGAACTGGAGGTGGGTGGCCATGGTGTCGGTCTCCTTGCGGCGCGAGATGAGATAGTCGCCGTAGAGCAGGTCGCGACGCCAGGTGTAGACGGTGTGATGCCAGGCGGGCACGTTGATGTGCTCGGCGAGCCAGGGGGCTGTGTCCTGTTCCTCTTCGGCTACGAAGTAGACCTGATAGTGCTCGATGAGGCGGCGCACGGCCTTCATCATGGATGAGGCCGGATTGTGGTAGGAGTCGGAGAGCGTCTCTGCACCGATATATATGATAGGACGCTGGCGCTGCTCCTGGCGATCGTCTATCCAGCGGATGACGGGCAGCACGGCATGCATGAAGGAGTGGTCGTCCATGCGGTGCTCGCCGTGGAAGCGGATGGCCTGGGTGTAGTGCTGGCAGAAGAGGTCGTAGGTGTGTACGAGCGGATCCTGATCGCCGAAGAGTCCGAAGACGCGCTGCTGCTCGTCGGCATCGTCGGCACCCAGGAAGTTGCCCTCGCTGATCTGCCGGTACTCCTTGACAAGGGGTTTGTCGACATAGAACTCCTGCACGCCGTCCTGGCGGGGCGAGAAGAACTGCTGCTTGCCCGTGAGGCCGTGGCTCTGCATGGTATCGGCGATGCCGAAGGCGGGGTTGATGCAGATGCGGTCGAAGCCGCGGAGCATCTCGGTGTACATGCCGCCCATGGAGGTGCCTACGATGAGGCTGGGCTTCTCTTCGGCACAAATCTTCCTGAGCAGGCTGAGGGCCTCGTCGGGGTGGATGGGCAGGTCGGGCGCGATGACGCGGGCTGAGGGCAGCACGGTGCGCAGGCGATGGACGGTGCCCGACTGTCCGCTGCTGCCGAAGCCGTGGACGTACATGACCGTCTTGCCCTCCATGAGTTCTGGGAACTGTTTTACGTATTGATTTTCCATTTCGACACAAAGGTACGGAATTTTTCTGAGATAAAGGCAAGAAAAGGCGAAAAAATATTCATCCGCCTTGATTTATGTCAATTAATTATCGATTTCACACTTATTGGCCTCGAAAAGTTTGGAATTGAAAGTAAAATGCCGTACCTTTGCATCGTGTTTTTCATAGTATTAGATTTAAGGTTAACAAAGGTTGGGTCACAGCGGTGACCCTTTTTTTGTGCAAAAAAATAGAGAAGTATTTGGACTGTTACGTTTTTTTTCGTATATTTGCCGACGATTAGCGAAAAAAGGCAATGAGAAGAGTGTTATTGCTGATATGGACGGCGTGCTGCCTGCAGTTGTGGGCACAGGAACTGCGCAACCCCATCATTCCAGGTTTCCATCCCGACCCCAGCGTGTGCAGGGTGGGGGCGGACTACTATCTGGTGAACTCGTCGTTCGAGTATTTCCCGGGCGTGCCCGTGTTCCATTCCACCGACTTGCAGCAGTGGGAGCAGATAGGCAACGTGCTGACACGCGAGTCGCAACTGTCGCTGCGCGAGGCCTCGGGCTGGCAGGGCATCTATGCCCCCACCATCCGCTACCATCAGGGCCGCTACTACATGATTACGACCAACGTGGGGCGCAAGAACCGCCAGGAGGGAGAGGCGAGTGACAACTTCATGGTGACGGCCACCAACCCCGCCGGTCCTTGGAGCGACCCCATCTGGCTGAAGCAGGGCGGCATAGACCCCTCGCTCTACTTTGAGGGCAGCCGGTGCTACATGGTGAGCAATCCCGACAACGTGATCACGCTGTGCGAGATAGACCCCAGGACCGGCCGCCAACTGACGCAGAGCCGCGCCATCTGGCAGGGCACGGGCGGACGATGGCCGGAGGGCCCCCATATATATAAAAGAGGTGTATACTACTATCTGCTCATCTCAGAGGGCGGCACTGAGTTGGCCCACAGCGTCACCATTGCTCGTAGCCGCTCGATCTACGGCCCCTACGAGGCCAATCCCCACAACCCCATACTGACCCACTGCTCGCTGAAGGGGCAGGACAGCCCCATTCAGGGCACTGGCCACGGCGACCTGGTGGAGGACGCTGACGGGAAGTGGTGGATGACCTTCCTGGCCTACAGAAACAACAACGGTTCGTACCACCATCTGGGGCGCGAGACCTTCCTGGCCCCTGTGGAATGGACGGTAGAAGGCTGGCCCGTGGTGAACGGCGGCGAGCCCATCGTGCTGAACGAACCGCCGAAGCAGCGGCGCTACGTAGACTTCACGAAACCGCTGGGGCCCGAGATGGTCTACATACAGAACCCCGACTCGACGGCCTACTGGCAGCACGACGGCAAGATGCGGCTCTACGGCTCCGTGCACGAGATGCCCGTCAACCGTCAGCCGACCTTCCTCGGTATGCGACAGGAGGCGGCACTCTTCACGATGGACACAAAGATATCTGGCGTGGAACTGAACGACGGCGACGAGGCCGGCCTGTGCGTCTATCAGATGCACGACGGCAATGTGCAGTGCTGCGTGAACAACTTCCGCGGGGTGTACAGGCTGAAGGTGAGGCTCAACCTGAAGGGGGTGCGTACATTGCTCTTGGACAGGAGCGTAGGCAGCGCCCAGATAGAGAACCTGTGGCTGCGGGCGAAGAGCAACGGCAAGTACTATAACTTCTACTATTCGACCAACGGCGAGAAGTATCACTGGTTGGAGTCGGTACAGTGCTCGTTGCTCTCCACGGAGACCGTCGGCGGATTCACAGGGGTGATGCTGGGCATCTATGCTCATATGGGCAGCGCCAAATACCAGTCAGGGCGGTCGTATGCCGACTTCGACTATATAGAGTACAGTGAACAATAGAATGATTGTTAAACATAAAAACAAGTGTAGATTATGAAAAAGTATTTAGCAGAAGCAGTGGGCACGATGGTGCTCGTGTTGATGGGTTGCGGCGTGGCCGTGAGTTTGGGATGTAATTCCGTAAGCAATATCCCGGCAGTGGTCGGAACGGCTTTCGCTTTCGGTCTGGCTGTGGTAGCCATGGCTTACACCATTGGCGGCATTTCGGGCTGTCACATCAATCCCGCCATTACCTTGGGATGCCTGCTGACAGGGCGCATGAACGCCAAAGATGCTTGTGGCTATATCTGTGGACAGATTGTGGGTGCCTTCATCGGCTCGGCTATCCTGTTCTTCTTGTTGAAAGATGCTCCGGGCATTGGCGGCGCAGCAATGGGTGCTAACACCTTGCAGCCCGGTGTAGGAGTAGTGGCCGGTTTGTTGGCCGAGGTCGTGTTCACCTGTGTCTTTGTGCTGGTGGTGCTGGGCGCCACCTCGAAGACCAATGGTGCCACCAACAACTTTGCCGGTCTGGCCATCGGTCTGTCGCTGGTGCTGGTCCATCTGGTCTGCATCCGCTACACCGGTACCTCGGTGAACCCCGCCCGTTCGATTGCTCCCGCCGTGTTTGCTGCCGGTCCTGAGGCACTGCAGCAGTTGTGGATCTTCATCGTGGGTCCCTTCGTCGGAGCAGCCTGCGCCGCCGGTATCTGGAAATTGATACACCCCGCAAAGAACTAATTTTAACATTTGAAAGTTTTGTCGACTAATTGGCGGTTAATTTCTACTAACCGCCAATTTTTGTCTATCTTGTTTTCTGGTTTGGAAAATTATTCCTACTTTTGCACCGTGAATAATAAGACGATTATGAAAAAGTATGTAATATTATTGATGGCGACGATGTTGTCGGCCGGCGTCTCTGCCCAGAAGCAGTGGACGCTGCAGGAGTGCATAGACTATGCCATGCAGAACAACATCACGCTGCAGAAGGCACGGCTGCAACAGCAGTCGGCTGCCGAGGAAGTGAAAGGGGCCAAGGGCGCACTGCTGCCCACGGTCAGTGCATCGGCCAACCAGAGCGTAGGCTACCGGCCCTGGCAGGATGCTGGAACGACCACCGTGACCAACGGTACGGTGAACACCAAGATCGACAAGACCTACTACAACGGGTCGTATGGAGTGAACGCCCAGTGGACGGTTTGGAACGGCAATCGCAACACCAACACGCTGAAACTGGACCGACTGTCGGAGCAGCAGGCTGAACTGCAGGTGCAGGAGACGGCCAACAGCATTCAGGAGCGCATCGCCCAACTCTACGTGCAGATACTCTATCTGGACGAGAGTATCAAGGTGAGCCAGGCCAGTCTGGAGACCAGCAAGAAGAACGAAGAGCGTGGACAGGAGATGGTGGAAGTGGGCAAGATGTCGAAGGCCGACCTGGCCCAGTTGACGGCCCAGCGCGCCAGCGATGAGTACACCGTGGTGGATGCCCAGGCTCAGATGGCCAACTACAAACTGCAACTGAAGCAACTGCTGGAACTGACGGGCGACGAGAGTTTCGACGTGGTGATCCCCTCGACCACCGACGAGCAGGCCCTGGGCAGCATTCCCGCCCTGCAGGACGTCTACGAGCAGGCCCTGATCAGTCGTCCGGAGATAGAGAGTTCGAAACTGTCCATCCAGAGCAGCGACCTGAACGTGAAGATAGCCAAGGCCGGCTATCTGCCGAGTGTGAGCATGACCGGTGGCCTGACCACCAGCACCAACTCGCTGTCGGGCAACGGCTGGGGCAACCAGATGAAGACCAACTTCAACACGTCGGCCGGCCTGACGCTGAGCATCCCCATCTTCGACGGGCGCTCCACCAAGACGGCCGTCAACAAGGCCAAGATCCAACAGCAGCAGGCCCTCCTGGATTTGCAGGACCAGCAGAAGACGCTCTACCAGACCATTGAGGGCTACTGGCTGGACGCCAACACCAACCAGCAGCGCTTCCGCACGGCCATGACCACCGTGGACAGCGAGCAGCAGAGTTACGACTTGCTGTCGGAGAAGTTCAACCTGGGCCTGACCAACATCATCGAACTGATGAACGGCAAGGACAAACTGCTCTCGGCCCAGCAGAGCAAACTGCAGTCGAAGTATCAGACGCTGCTGAACATTCAACTGCTGAATTTCTATCAAGGTGAAACAATAAAATAAAAAGACAATATGAAAAGCAAGAAAACTTGGATTGGCATCATAGCAGCCGTGGCTGTCGTAGCCATCGCCGTCTACTTCCTGATGGGCGGCCAGAAGAAAGAGACCATCTCGTTTGAGACATCGAAGGTGGAGCGTACCACCATCAGCAGCAGTATCACCGCAACGGGCACCATCGAGCCTGTGACTAGCGTGACCGTGGGTACACAGGTCAGCGGTATCGTGTCGAAACTCTACGTGGACTATAACTCGGTGGTGAGGAAAGGTCAGGTCGTTGCCGAACTGGACAAGACCAACCTGACCAGCGAACTGAAGACGGCGCAGGCCAACCTGTCGTCGGCACAGAGTTCGCTGAACTACGAACTGAATAATTATAATAGGTATCAGACACTCTACAACAAGGGCCTGGTGAGTGCCGACGAGTATGAGACGGCCAAACTCTCCTACCTGAAAGCCAAGGAGCAGGTGACCACGGCCCGCGAGAGCGTGCAGAAGGCACAGACCAACCTGGGCTATGCCACCATCACCAGCCCCATCGACGGCGTGGTGCTCTCGAAGAGCGTGGAGGAAGGCCAGACCGTGGCAGCCTCGTTCAACACCCCTGAACTCTTCACCATCGCCCAGGACCTGACCGACATGCGGGTGATTGCTGACATCGACGAGGCCGACATCGGCGGCGTGAGAGAGGGTCAGCGCGTGTCGTTCACCGTGGATGCCTTCCCAGACGACCACTTCGAGGGACAGGTGACCCAGGTGCGCCAGCAGGCTACCACCGAGAGCAACGTGGTGACCTACGAGGTAGTGATCTCGGCTCCCAACAACGACCTGAAACTGAAGCCCGGCCTGACGGCCAATGTGACCATCTTCACACTGGAGAAGAGCGATGTGCTGGCTGTGCCGTCGAAGGCCCTGCGCTTCATGCCCAACGAGGCCCTGCTGAAAGAGGGCCAGAGCGTGGAGGATGTGGAGGCTGCCCACAAAGTGTGGACCCAGGAGGGCAATGTCTTTAAGGCTCATCAGGTGGAGATAGGTACTACCAACGGCATCCTGACCGAGATTGTCAGCGGCATCAGCGAAGGCACCGACGTGCTGACCGACTTCAGCATCGAGAGTGGCGACGGTGAGGCTCAGCAAGAGCAGGCCAGCAATCCCTTCATGCCGCGTCCAAGAAACAACAATAACAAGAACCAGCAGAAGAAGTAGTAGTATGGACGAGAAGAAAGTCGTTATCGAACTGCAGAACGTGAAGCGCTACTTCCAGGTGGGCTCGGAGACGGTGAAAGCCCTCAGGGGCGTCTCGTTCAAGATCTATGAGGGCGAGTTCGTCACCATCCAGGGCACATCAGGCTCGGGCAAGTCGACGCTGCTCAACCAACTGGGCTGCCTGGACACCCCCACCAGCGGAGAGTACTTCCTCGACGGCATCTCGGTGCGCACGATGTCGAAGACCCAGCGGGCCCATCTGCGCAACCGCAAGATTGGCTTCGTGTTCCAGAACTACAACCTGCTGGCCAAGACCACGGCTGTGGAGAATGTGGAACTGCCGCTGATGTACAACTCGGAGGTCTCGGCCAAGGAGCGTCGTGAACGTGCCATCAAGGCCCTGCAGGCTGTGGGACTGGGCGACCGCCTGGAGCACAAGTCGAACCAGATGTCGGGCGGACAGATGCAGCGCGTGGCCATAGCCCGTGCGCTGGTGAACGACCCCGCCGTGCTGTTGGCCGACGAGGCCACGGGTAACCTGGACACTCGCACCTCGTTCGAGATGCTGGTGCTCTTTCAGGAACTCTACCGCCAGGGCCACACCATCATCTTCGTGACCCACAATCCGGAGATTGCCGAATACTCGAGCCGCAATATCAACCTGCGCGACGGCAAGATTCGCGAGGATACCATCAACACTAACATCAAGTCGGCAGCCGAGGCCCTGGCCGCCCTGCCGGTACCACAGGATGACTAATCCTGTAATAACGATATAACGTAACAACGGTATAACGAAAATGAATATTCTCAATCTATTCAAAGTCAGCATCAAGGCTGTGGCCAACAACAAGATGCGCTCGTTTCTCTCGATGCTGGGCATCATCATCGGTGTGGCTGCCGTCATCATCATGATGTCGATAGGACAGGGCTCGAAGGAGAGCATCCGCAAGGAACTCTCGACGATGGGCACTAACCTGCTGACCATCCGGCCGGGAGCCGATATGCGAGGCGGCGTGCGCCAGGATCCTTCTGCCATGCAGACCCTGAAGATGGCCGACTATCAGCGCATCATGCAGGAGAAGAAATTCGTGACGAAGGTTTCGCCTGAAGTCACGGCCAGCGGTCAGGTGATCTATGGCAACAACAATACGAACACGACGCTTTACGGTGAAAGTCCCGACTATCTGGACATCAAACTGTGGACCATCGAGAAGGGTGAGTGCTTCACCGAGGAGGATGTGAACAAGGCCGCCAAGAAGGTGGTGGTGGGTAAGACCGTGGTCGATGAACTTTTCGGCGAGGGCGTAGACCCCATTGGCAAGACCATCCGGTTCAAGAGCATCCCCGTGACCATCATCGGCGTGCTGAAGTCGAAGGGCTACAACTCGTGGGGCATGGACCAGGACAACGTGATCATCGCTCCTTATACGATGGTGATGAAGCGCATTGCCGCCCAGACGTGGTTCTCGTCGATTGTCTGCTCGGCCGTGACCGAGGAACTGAGCGATGCCGCCATCGAGGAACTGACGCAGATGCTGCGTGAGAACCATAAGTTGAAGGGCGACGCTGCCGACGACTTCACCATCCGCTCGCAGGCCGAGATGATGGAGACAATGTCGACCACGATGGACACCGTGACCCTCATCCTGGTGGTGGCTGCAGCCTTCTCGCTGCTGGTGGCCGGTATCGGCATTATGAACATCATGCTGGTGAGCGTCACCGAGCGTACCAAGGAGATCGGTCTGCGCATGGCCGTAGGTGCCACGGGGCCCGTCATCTCATTGCAGTTTCTCATCGAGTCGGTGCTCATCAGCGTCACCGGCGGTCTGATCGGCATCCTGGTGGGATGCAGCGTCAGCGGATTCCTGGTGCCCATGATGGGCATGCCCAGCAGCGTGCCGGCCTGGAGCATCTATGTGTCGTTCCTGGTGTGTGTGTTCATCGGTGTGCTCTTCGGCTATATCCCTGCTCAGAAGGCTGCCAATATGGATCCTATCGAAGCCATTCGTCATGAGTAAACAGACTGGCATCCTGCTGCAAGTAGCCATCTGGCTCGTGTTGTTCCTCTCTCCGTTGTCGTTTATGAACCACGGCAACGGAGTGGAACTCTTGCAGTTCCTGATGCTGAGCGTGTCGCCCCTGCTGCTCATGGTCGTGTTCTATGCCAACTACCTGTGGCTGACGCCCCACCTCTTCGTGAAGGGCGAGAAGCGCTACTACTGGCTGGTGAACATCGTACTGTGTGTCGGGCTGGGTGCGGAACTTCATTTCTGGATGTCGTTTGCCCACGACTATTTCTACCAGGGCGAGCCGCGGCCGGCCTTGAACGTCTGGCAGACAGTGCTTTTCATCCTGCGCGACATCTTCAATATGGCCATCGCCGCCGCCATTGCCACCACCATCCAACTGTCTATGCGCTGGAACCAGTCGGAGAAGGCGCGTCAGGAGGCCGAGGTGGCTCGTGCCGACGCTGAGTTGAGCAATCTGCGCAACCAGATCAATCCGCACTTCCTGCTCAACACCCTGAACAACATCTACGCCCTGACGGCCATCGACAGCGAACGGGCACAGGAGGCTATCCAGCAACTGTCCAAGTTGCTCCGCCACATGCTCTATGAGAACCAGCAACAGGAGGTGGCCCTCAGCGAAGAGGTGCAGTTTCTGGAAAACTATGTCAGTCTGATGCGTATCCGTCTGCCGCAGTCGGTGGATGTCACCTTCACGTCGCACTCGTCACTTGTCACCTCTAAGGTCGCTCCACTGCTCTTCATCTCGCTGGTAGAGAATGCCTTCAAGCATGGCATTAGCCCCACGGAACCCAGTTTCGTGCACATCAGCATTGAGGCCGACGAGCATCAGGTGGTGTGTGACATCCAGAACTCCAACCACCCCAAGACCGCGCAGGACCGCAGCGGTCATGGCATCGGTCTGCAGCAGGTGCAACGCCGTCTCGACCTGGCCTATCCCGGTCGCTATCAATGGGAAAAAGGCCCCAGTGCCGATGGCCGGACCTATCGCTCCCGCATAGTCATTCATAACTCTTAATTCTTAATTCTTAACTCTTAATTCTTAACTCATAACTATATCATGACTCTCACCACTGCCATCATCGACGACGAACCTCTGGCCGCAGGACTGCTGGAGAGTTACGTCAACAAGACGCCCTATCTGAGTCTGAAGGGAACCTACAACAGTGCCGTCACTGCCATGCGCGACCTCCGTGAGAACCCGGTACAACTGTTGCTGCTCGATATCCAGATGCCAGAACTCAGCGGCATCGAGTTTGCCAAGATCCTGCCGAAGGAGACCAAGGTCATCTTCACCACCGCCTTCCCCCAGTATGCCATTGAGGGTTTTCGCGTGTCGGCCCTCGACTACCTGCTCAAACCCATCAGTTACCAGGACTTCCTGAAGGCCACCGACAAGGCCCTCGACTGGTACAGCGTGCTCCAGAAACAGGAGGTGTATCGCCGCGACCGTTTCCTGTTTGTGAAGAGTGACTATAAGTTGCAGCGCATCGAGTTGGACGATATCCTCTACATCGAGGGACTGAAAGACTATGTCCGTTTCTTCCTGAAAAGCGGCGAGCGGGTGATGTCGCTCATGTCGATGAAGCGGCTTGAAGACTATCTGCCCCGACCGGAGTTTCTCCGCACCCATCGCAGTTACATCGTCCATATGCCCTGCGTCAAGACCATCGACCGGCTGCGCATCGTCTTCGGCGACCAGTATATCCCCGTCTCCGATAACTACAAGGACGAAGTGATGCAGTACCTGGAACAGCACACGCTGGCATAGAAAATTGAAAATTGAAGATTGCAAAATGAGATGAAAAGGCAGGGAGATATGTAAAAGAAATAAAAAATGGGCTGTGATTCACGAATAATCTTCAATCTTCAATCTTCAATCTTCAATCTTTTTTGTACCTTTGCGGTCGGAAAATTACAAACATTAATTGTCAAATATAAATTATTATGGTTAACTACAAGGATTTAGGTCTCGTCAATACACGCGAGATGTTCAAGAAGGCAGTAGCCGGCGGCTATGCCATCCCCGCTTTC
Source organism: Prevotella sp. (assembly GCA_017483805.1). Taxonomy (GTDB): domain Bacteria; phylum Bacteroidota; class Bacteroidia; order Bacteroidales; family Bacteroidaceae; genus Prevotella. Next base: position 17,118 of record JAFUUL010000083.1, on the reverse strand, counting down.
AATTTCAACACGATGGAGCAGATGCAGGCTATCGTTCAGGCTGCAGTGGAGACAAAGTCGCCCGTGATTATGCAGGTTTCTAAGGGTGCACGCAACTATGCCAACGCTACCATCCTCCGCTATATGGCAGAGGGCGCTGTGGCTTACGCTAAGGAACTGGGTTGCGAGAATCCTCAGATTGTGCTGCACCTGGACCACGGTGACAGTTTCGAACTCTGCAAGGACTGCATCGACATGGGCTTCTCCAGCGTGATGTACGACGGCAGTGCTCTGCCTTACGAGGAGAATATCAAGATTTCTCGTCAGGTGGTGGAATATGCTCACAAGTACGATGTCACCGTTGAGTGCGAACTTGGCGTGCTGGCTGGTGTTGAGGACGAAGTTGCCTCAGAGGTGAGCCACTACACCAAGCCCGAGGAGGTCATCGACTTTGCTACCCGCACGGGCTGCGACTCGCTGGCTATCTCTATCGGTACCAGCCATGGTGCTTACAAGTTCAAGCCCGAGCAGTGCACCCGCGACCCGAAGACCGGCAAACTGGTTCCTCCTCCCTTGGCATTCGACGTGCTGCATGAGATTGAGAAGAAACTTCCCGGATTCCCCATCGTGCTTCATGGCTCTTCTTCAGTGCCTCAGGACGAGGTGGACACCATCAACAAGTTCGGCGGCAATCTGCCCGACGCCATCGGTATTCCCGAGGATCAACTGCGCGAGGCTGCCAAGAGCGCTGTCTGCAAGATCAACATCGACTCTGACTCGCGTCTGGCTATGACCGCTGCTATCCGCCAGCATCTGGCTGAGCATCCCGATCACTTCGATCCTCGCCAGTATCTGAAGCCCGCCCGTGAGAACATGAAGAAGATGTACGTCCACAAGATTGTGAACGTGCTGGGTTCTGACGGCAAACTCTAAAGAGAAGACCTCAAATAACAAATAAAAGGCTGCGCATCGTGAGTGGTGCGCAGCCCTTTTTTGTGTCTTGCCTTTATTTCGGCTGTTCGGCCTCCAAACGGTCTACTGACCCGGTAACGGGGTTGAGCCAGAGGTGGGTGTCGTAGTGCTTGTTGAACAGTTCGCCACTCAGCAACTCCACGTTGCCGAACTGGGCGGCAGGATGCTCCTGGGTCTGCAGTACGTCGATACCCTGATAGATGGTGGCACGCAGACGACCGGGCACGTTGATGTAGATGCCGGCTTCATACTGCTTCTTCTTGACCTTGGCAGCAGCCTCCTCGTTCACGGGCGGCACGGTCTCCAGATTCTCTATCGACAGGTAGAAGGGGGCACCAGAGTAGTCGTCGGCCTCCACCAGGCCCAGTTGCTGCGACAGGCGGAACAGCACTTGGCGGTCAAACGGACCGTCGGGCGTCACGATGAGCACGTGCTCGGTGGTGTCGCGCTCGGTGACACCGCTGAACAGCGATGACAGCACGCGGTCCTGGGTATCTATGTGGTTGAGCATCAGTTTCATCTGCTCGCCATCCTTCGGCATGAAGTCGGCCTGTCCCTTGATGAGCAGGTTGCGGTTCTCACGCAGGTCGTAAATCTCGCGGGCTGTCAGTTCGGCCATCTTGGCCGTGCTGCCGGCAGCGAGAATCTCCTCGGTCATAAACTGGCGGGGATTGACGGGTGCCGCCTTGGGTGCCGGCCGAAATAGGGCTGGCTGCGGCGTTTCCTTGCTATCGGCATTGATGCCCAGCAGTCGGCCGTCTTCGCTCAGCGAGATATTGGCGGCCACGGTTTTCGGGTTGAACTTCACGGCATAGCGCTTGGTGGTGTCGGCCACGCCGATGGCTGTCTGCTTGATAGATATGACGCGGTACTGTGTGCTGGGCTCCAGCGGCACATCCTTCAGTCGCAGGTAGCGCAGAGCGTAGGGGGCAAAGTCACCCGGCGTGTAGGTGGTCTTCTCCACCATAATATTGATGCGCAAGGCAGTCTTCGGCAGGAAGTAGATGGCCCCGTCGGTAGTCACTCCCGGCTGGTAGTCGCTGATCTGGGTCTGTGCTACACTGAATGACAAGTTGCAAATGGCAAGTGATAAAGCAAGCAAATATTGTTTCATCTTCATCAATTCTTAATTCTTAATTCCTACTCGGACGAAGTCCGATAACTCTTAACTCTTAATTCTTAACTCTTAACTCGTAAAAACGCTTTCGGCAGATACTTGATGATGTCGCTGGCAATGAGGCTCTCCTCGCCCAGTTCCTCTGCAGCCAAGTCGCCGGCCAGCCCGTGCAGGTAGACACCCAGCAGACAGGCTTCGCGCTGCTTATAGCCGCGGGCCAGCAGACCGGTGATGATGCCAGTCAGCACGTCGCCGCTGCCTGCAGTAGCCATGCCGGCATTGCCGGTACTGTTGAACGAGATGTGGCCATCGGGCATGCAGATAGCAGTATGGTGGCCTTTCAGCACCACGTAGCCCTGCAGTTTCTCTGCCAGGTGGCGGGCCTTGGTCAGCCGTTCGTAACTGTCGATGCACTGGCCCTCCATGCGCTCCAGTTCCTTGGGGTGGGGGGTGATGATGATGCCCTTGGGCAGTTGCTGCATCCAGGCATGGCGGGCGGCCAGGATGTTCAAGGCGTCGGCATCGGCCACAATCGGGCATTGGGTGCGGCGCAACTGCGAAATCATGGCGATGCATGTCTGTTCGGTGGTTCCCATTCCCGGTCCGATGCCCAGGGCCTGATAGTCCTCGGAAGGCATGGCCTCAGAGAAGATGGTCTCCTCGCGGTCTATGTGGAGCACGGCTTCGGGCACCGTGGTCTGCAGAATCTGCACATTGCGACGCGGCGTGTGTATGGTGACCTTCCCGACGCCGCTGCGCAGACAGGCCTTCGTGGCCAGTACGGCAGCACCGGCCATGCCGTAACTGCCAGCGATAATCAGGGCGTGGCCCATCGTGCCTTTGTGGGCATGGGGATTGCGGTGCAGCAGCAGTCGGCTTACCTCCTCCTTGCCAATCATTGTGTATTGGGCGTCGATCTTTGCCATTCCCTCTTCGCTGAGACGGATGTCGAGCACCTTCAGTTCGCCGATGAACTGCTGGTTCTCGGCAAACAGGAACGACAGTTTGGTCTGCTGCAGTGTCAGCGTCAGGTCGGCACGGATGATGTTGGCCTGTACGTTATAGGTGTTGTCCTCAGTCATCAGGCCTGAGGGCACGTCGATGCTGACCACCTGTGCCGGCGAGGCATTGATATACTTGACCAGCGACGAGAATCCGCCGGCCAGCGGCTTGTTGAGGCCGGAGCCGAACAGTCCGTCGACAACCAGCATGCCTTCCTCCAGACGGGGCGGGTCAAACTCCTGGGTGACCTCTGTCAGCAGGGGGCTCCCACGGTGGTTGATCAGCCGCTGCTTGTTCTCGGCGCAGTCGGCCGACAGGTGGCCGGAGATGTTGAAGAGATAGGTCTGCACCTGGTAGTTGAGATCGGTCAGCATACGGGCCACAGCCAGTGCATCGCCGCCGTTGTTACCCGGACCGGCAAAGACGACAACGGGCACTTCGGCATCCCATCGCTCCACGATGGCACCGGTCAGAGCCCGTGCCGCCCGCTCCATCAAATCGATGGACTTGACGGGCTCGTGCTCAATCGTATATTTGTCGAGTTCGTGTATCTGATTACTGGTAAAAATCTTCATAACGATGCAAAAGTACGAAATAATTGCTAATCTATGGCTTTTTTCCCGATTTTTTTTGTAATTTTGCATCAAAATTCTTAAAATCGATAAGATGAGTAGAGTAAAAATCAAGGATAAGACCTTCGAAACAAGCATCCCGGAGGCTGAGATCAAGCAGCGTGTGAAGGAGTTGGCAGAGCGTCTGAACAAGGACCTGGCTGGCCAGAATCCCTTGTTCCTGGCAGTACTGAACGGCTCGTTTATCTTTGCAGCCGACCTGCTGCGCGAAGTCACCATCCCCAGTGAGATCTCGTTTGTTAAACTGGCTTCCTATCAGGGCGTCACCTCCACCGGTAAGGTGCACGAGGTGCTGGGCATCAACGAGGACTTGACGGGCCGCACCGTGGTCATCGTCGAGGATATTGTGGATACGGGTCGCACCATGCGGCAGATGATTGAGTCGCTGGGCACACGTCATCCGGCTGCCATCCACATCTGCACCCTGTTTGTCAAGCCCGACAAACTGGAGGAGCCGCTCAACATTGAGTATGCCGCTTTCTCCATTCCTAACGACTTCATCGTGGGCTATGGCCTCGACTACGACCAGCAGGGCCGCAACCTGAAGGAAATCTACACACTGGTAGAAGAATAACAGAAGAACAATCAACCAACACCGTTTTATGAAGAATATAGTGATTTTTGGCGCCCCCGGCTCAGGCAAGGGAACGCAGAGCGATAAACTCATTGAGAAGTATGGCCTTAACCATATCTCCACTGGCGACGTGCTGCGTGCGGAGATTAAGAAAGGCACGGAACTGGGCAAGACCGCCCAAGGATTTATTGACAAGGGCAACCTGATTCCCGACGACCTGATGATCAGCATCCTGGCAGGTGTCTACGACTCGTTTGGCCGTGATCACAAGGGCGTCATCTTCGACGGTTTCCCCCGCACCATTCCGCAGGCCGAGGCTCTGAAGCAGATGCTCGACGAGCGTGGCGACCGGGTGGCTGCCATGATCGAACTGGCCGTGCCCGAGGATGAACTGATGAAGCGCCTCCTGCTGCGTGGTCAGCAGAGCGGCCGTGCCGACGACAACGAGGAGACCATCAAGAAGCGCCTCGTGGTGTATCACAGTCAGACCCAGCCCCTCATCGAGTGGTACAAGAAGGAGGGCCTGCACCACCACATTGATGGTCTGGGCGAACTGGACCGTATCTTCAACGACATCCAGAAAGTAATAGACAACATTTAATGGAGAGCAATTTCGTAGACTACGTGAAGATTCTGTGCCGCTCCGGTAAGGGCGGCAAAGGCTCGATGCACCTTCGCCACGTGAAGTACAACCCTAACGGCGGACCCGACGGGGGCGACGGCGGCAAGGGAGGCAGCATCATCCTGCGCGGCAACCACAACTACTGGACGCTGCTGCACCTGAAGTACGAGCGCCACATCTTTGCCGAGCATGGTGGCAACGGCGGTCGCGACAAGTGTCACGGCACCGACGGCAAGGATGTCTACATCGACGTGCCCTGCGGCACCGTGGTCTACAACGCCGAAACCGGAAAGTATGTCTGCGACGTGACCTACGACGGTCAGGAAATCGTGTTGCTGAAGGGCGGCCGCGGCGGACTGGGCAACTTCCAGTTTCGTTCTGCCACCAACCAGGCGCCACGCTACGCCCAGCCCGGCGAGCCGATGCAGGAGATGACCGTCATCCTCGAACTGAAACTGCTGGCCGACGTCGGTCTGGTGGGCTTCCCCAATGCCGGCAAGTCAACGCTGGTGTCGGCCCTGTCGAATGCCCGTCCTAAGATAGCCAACTATCCCTTCACGACGATGGAACCATCGTTGGGCATCGTGGGCTATCGCGATGGCAAGTCGTTCGTCATGGCCGACATCCCTGGTATCATCGAGGGTGCCGCTGAAGGCAAAGGCCTCGGCCTGCGCTTCCTGCGCCACATCGAGCGCAACTCGCTGCTGCTCTTCATGGTGCCTGGCGATACCGACGACATCAAGCACGAGTATGAAATCCTGCTCAACGAACTGCGCCAGTTCAATCCCGAGATGCTTGACAAGCACCGCGTATTGGCCGTTACCAAGTGCGACCTGCTGGATGCCGAACTCATCGATATGCTCCGCGAGACCCTGCCTGCCGACCTGCCCGTGGTCTTCATCTCCGCCGTCACCGGCTTCGGACTGGAGGAACTGAAGGATGTGCTCTGGCGCGAACTGAACGCCGAGAGCAACAAACTGCAGACCATCACCGCCGAAGACTCGCTAGTGCACCGCGATAAGGATATGTCGCTCTTTGCCAAAGAACTGGCCGACGAGGGCGAGGACGAAGAGATTGAGTATGTCGAAGATGTGGAAGAAGTTGACGATTTAGACGACATCGAATACGTGGACATCGACGACGATTAAAAAAAGTCTGTCAAAATGGCTAATAATTGAAAATTATTATGTAATTTTGCAACGAAAACAAAATAACCATTAAATTAATACAGATCTATGCAGAAAAGACTTCTTATCATGGTAGCCCTGCTTCTGACAATGGTGTTGGGGGCGGTGGCTCAGGTGACGACTTCGAGCATGGCCGGTAAGGTGACCGTAGAGAACAGCGACGAGGCTGTCATCGGTGCCACCATTCTGGCTGTCCACGAACCGTCTGGCACGCGTTACACGGCTGTGACCAACGTGAATGGCCTGTTTGCCATTCAAGGTATGCGTACGGGTGGCCCCTACGCAGTGACCGTGTCTTACATCGGTCTTGAGACCAAGACACTGAAGGGCATCACCCTCCAACTGGGTGAGACCTACAACCTCAGCGTATGGCTCTCGGAGAACTCGAACAGCCTGACTGAGGTGGTCGTCACTGGTAAGGCCTCGAAGTTTGCTGCCGAGAAGACGGGCGCTTCTACCAATATCAACAACGAGCAGATGATGTCGATGCCTATGATCAGCCGTTCGATTACCGACATCGCCAAACTGTCGCCCTATGCCGGCGGTGGTATGAGTTTTGCCGGTGCCAATGGTAAGATGTCGAACTTCACGGTCGATGGTGCAAACTTCAATAACAACTTTGGTCTGAATGACGGTCTGCCTGCTGGTGGCAGCCCCATCTCGCTTGATGCTATCGAGGAGGTGCAGGTGGTCATCGCTCCCTACGACGTTCGTCAGACCAACTTCATCGGTGGCGGCGTGAATGCCATCACCAAGAGTGGTACCAACACGTTCAAGGGTACGGCCTATACTTATTTCCGCAACGAGCATATGCGCGGCAATAAGATTAATGGTCAGGACCTGGGTGCCCGTGCCGAAGACCGTAAGAATGTCTATGGCTTCACCCTCGGCGGCCCCATTATTAAGAACAAACTGTTCTTCTTTGCCAACTATGAGTATGAGAAGACCCCTGGGCAGGTGATCAAGTATCGTGCCAGCCAGCCCGGCGAGGAGGCCACTGGCATGGTGTCGCGTGCCTTGGCAGGCGATATGGAGAGAGTTCACAACTATCTGCTGAACAACTTCGGCTACGAGACCGGTTCGTGGACCAGTTTCCCCGCCGACTCGAAGAACGAGAAACTCCTGGCACGTATCGACTGGAACATCACCGACAATCACCATCTGGCCGTGCGCTACAACAGCACCAACGATGTGAGTTATACTGGTGCAAGCCGTTCCACGGGTGACTATATCTATGGTGGCTCCGGCGACTATCGCGTGGGCAACAAGGCCATGATCTTTGCCAACACGATGTACGGCAGTGAGAAGAAGGTGCAGTCAGTATCGGTAGACCTGAACAGCCGCTTCGGCCAGAAGGCCAGCAACCAGTTGCTCTACACCTATTCTTATATGTCAGACCCCAAGCGCACGTCAACATCGGCCCCATTCCCCTTCATCGACATCTCCTGGCCCTACGATGCCACGGCCACTTCGCCGAGCATTGAGCCTTACATCAGTGCCGGCTACGAATTGTTCTCGTGGAAGAACCATGTGGAGAACAAGGTACACACGCTGACTGATAACTTCACCCTGTATCTGGGTGTCCACAAACTGACGGCTGGCTTCTCCTTCGAGCACCAGTTTGCCGACAACTCCTATATCCGTGAGGGAACAGGCCAGTATCGCTTCCGCAGCATCGATGAGTTCCTGGCTGGCGCAGCCCCTGAGGCCGTCAACTTCACTTATGGTTTCAACGGCAACGACAGCCCCACGTCAGCCGTCCGCTTCAACCAGATAGGACTCTATCTGCAGGATGAGTGGAACATCGTGCCCAACTTCAAACTATCCTATGGTGTTCGTTTCGACGACCTGGTGTTCGACGAGCAGGATGTGGAGCGCAACACGGCTATCTATGACCTGGACTTCAACGGCTACCACATCGACACGGGCATCTGGCCCGACAACCACATCCAGATTTCGCCACGCGTCGGTTTCACCTGGGATGTGTTTGGCGACAAGTCGCTCAAGGTGCGTGGCGGCACCGGCATCTTCACGGGCCGTCTGCCCCTGGTGTTCTTCACCAACCAGCCGGGCAACGCCAATATCAACAAGACTACTTACAACGCTGGATTCAATTACAAGACGCAGCAGTGGGCCGACGCTAACGGCCACAACTCGGACTGGGTGGAGGCCAAACTGGCCGGTCTGGCAGGGCAGTTCCTGAATGTGCATGAACTGATGGACTACTTCGAGGTGCCCACCACCAACGAGAACCACGTTGCCGGCTCAAAGATCTCGGGCGTCTACAGCGACTTTAAGATGCCGCAGGTGTGGAAGTCGTCCATCGCCGTCGACTATCAGTTGCCCGTATCATTCCCCCTGACCATCACGGGTGAGTTCATCTACAACAAGAACATCAACGCCGTCTATATGCGCAACATCGACATCAAGGATGCAGAGTCGGACTCTTGGGAGCGCTTCAACGGTGCCGACAATCGTCTGATCTATCCTTCCAACTACCGCTACTACAACAAGCAGGGCGCCATCATGCTCGACAACACGTCGAAGGGATATGGCTATACTGCCAATGTGACGGTCAATGCCGAGCCGCTGCCCAATCTGAACATCATGGCCGCCTATACGCGCACGGAGAACAAAGAGGTGTCGGGCCTGCCTGGCAGCGATCCCGTGTCGGCCTGGCAGAACGTGATTTCGGTGAGCGGTCCTAACCAGAACACGGCACAGCGTTCTTACTACGTCACCCCCGACCAGGTGACAGCCTCTGTGGGCTACTATCTGCCCGTCAAGGTCAAGGGCCTGACGTGGGGCACCCACCTCAACCTCTTCTACAAGGGCTATTCCTACACCGGCACGAGTTTCATGTATAGCAACGACATGAATGGCGACGGCCTGCAATACGACCTAATCTATATCCCCGCCAACGACAGCGAGATCAAGTTCAAGACCGAGGCCGACCGCGTAGCCTTCTGGCAGTTTGTGGAGCAGGACGACTATCTGCGCACCCACAAGGGACAGTATGCCGAGGCCTACTGCGGACGCGCTCCCTGGCTGCATCGCTTCGACCTGCGCGTTGCCGAGGACTTCGAGGTGAAGGTGGCTGGCACTAAGCAGAAGTTCCAGGCTTCTCTCGACATCCTCAACTTTGGCAACCTGCTCAACTCGCACTGGGGCATTCCCAAGAATGATGCCGTGAGCAACTATGGTAAGATTCTGAAGTACGAGGGTGTGGATGCCCAGAATACCCCCATCTTCTCTATGTACAAGGTCAATGGCAAGTATCCCACCAAGACCTACGACACAGTCATGAGTTACAGCAACTGCTGGAGTATGCAGATTGGCTTGAAGTACTTCTTCAACTAAGCCTTCTGACATAGATAATCAAAAAGCCCTGAGGTAGCGTGATGCAACTTCAGGGCTTTGTTTTGCGGGAATCGTGTGGGGCGATTATCTACGCCTGTAGACGAAACTGCCGATGGCGAGGAGGATGACGAGGGCGGTGACGATGAACGCCCAGATGTTGACCTTGCGTGAGGTGGCTGTGATGGCGTATTCGTGGGGCAGCAGACGCTCGCTGGTCAGCCGGTAGTGCACCGTGTCGTTGACCGTCCGCCCAATGCCGGCATCGATGATGGTGCCAGGCATCACGAGGTCATAGTTCATGAAGAGACTGGTGATAAAGAAATTGTAGCCGCGGGTATAGTCCTGAATGCAATGATCTACCAATCTCTGATACGACGGGAAGGTTGTGAAGGCATCCGTATGGAAGTAGGCATCAATGTCCTGCTTGATGCCTTCGCCGTTTTCATCATCCAGATAGGAGTGATTGATCACCCGAGGCAGCCTGACCAGCGTCTGGCAGCGCTCCTCAAACTGCTCCTTGCTCATCGGCGGATAGGGAATCTCGTCGTACGAACTGGCAATGGAACTGCAGACTCTGTCCATCAGGTTGGCATTGAGCCACTGGCTCACCTTCACCTCTATGCCGTCGAGCATCTCCTTCAGTTCGGCCCCGTTGTAGTCCTGCGACAGGTCGGGCTGACCGGTACACCAGTAGGAGGCTGTGTCGGCAGCCATGAAGTCGGTGATGGGCAGTCGTAGTATGTCGCTCCTGTTGTTCTTGAAGGTCTCGGTGAAGGTGTAGTCGGTGTAGAACCATTTGAATTTCTTCTCCAATTCGCTCGTGGCCACCACTTGGTCCCAGTGGTAGAACGTCTTGCTCATCTCCTCCACCGAGTCGAACTTCCGTCTGACGTGCAGCATGATGATGTCGCTCGGTTGTTTGCCGGCGGCCTTCGCCCTGTCCATATAACTGTAATATTCCTCCTCCGTGATGGGCACGGGGTGGTGGGTGGTGTCGCCCTCCACCGTCCAGGTGCGTTCCCATTCTGGCCCTACCCAGAGGAGTTGTTCTTTCAGCGAGTCCTCAGGGGGTGTCATCAGACCTCCGGGCGACGAGTGGAAGATGTACTCGCGACAGCAGGTGCCGTCATCGTTGATGGTCGTCACCAGTCGTGTGTCTTTGTCTCGGCACGCCGTGACACAGAGCAGCAGGATGGCTGCCAGCATCGTGTTACCATTGACTTTCATAACTTCTCATTTTTAGTTGTTTATAGGTATCGGTTTGATTTTCTTTGTGCTGCTTGTAGCACAGGTATATCTCCTGTAGTGTGCCCGACTGGCAGTAGCCGGCGTAGGGCGTCTCGCTGCCGGGGGCTCTGTAGGCCTCGGCAGGCGCCGCGCCCGTCGGCTCATATTGCAGATAGACGTAGAGCCCCACCAGCAGGCAGGCCGCCACAGTCGAGACTGTCCTGAGTGTCTTCAGCCATAGGGGTACACGTCTGCCCTGGTTCGGTGCCGCCGTCTTGTCGATGCCGTCTACGGCTGCCAGGTGTCGGAAGAACTCCTGATAGGGCGCCAGTTCTTCGGCCACCGCACTGCCCTGATAGTAGTCGTAGAGTCGGCGTTCTTCCTCCAGCGTTGTCTCTGCCTGCAGGAAGCGTTCGGTCAACTGTTTTGCTTCTTTTGTGCTCATATATATAAATAGGTGTACTATGGTTTCTGATTCTTGAATTGTTCTGCTATGCTGCGGCGAGCCCTGCTGAGTGATTGTCTGACGGCAGCCTCCGTCGAGCCGACAAGGACTGCAATGTCTCCCAACGACATACCTTCCAGATGTCGCAGGCGCAGCACCGTTTGCTGCATCATGGGCAGACGGCTCACGAGGGCCATCATCCGTTCGATGCGCTCCCCGTCCGTGTCCTCCTCCTGGCCTTCCGTCATGTTCACGTCGGCAAAGTCTACGCTCGTCTTCTTCTGGCGCACGATGTCGAGACAGAGGTTCCTCACCACGATGCGAGCCATCCCGCGAATGTTGCGGATCGGTTCGTCATGCAGTTGCCAGAGCCTGAGCAGCGCATCCTGCACCACATCCTCAGCCGCCTCGTCATCCCCAAGTATCCCCTTGGCGACACTCAGCAGCATCGGTCTCATGGCCTTTGCCTCTTCCGTGAATTTGTCAATCGTCATCGTCATATCTCTGCTATCATGACGCAAAGATACGCATTTTGTGACAGGTAATGGGAGAAAAAATGTTTTTTTATCCATGGCGGCAGAAAACAACCCTTCACCATGGCTGTTCGTTGTTTCGGTTAGTAAAGATAACTCCTCTTATATCCCTCTTTCCGCCCAGTCGCCTCGGTCGAGGTTTCGGTAGCCGATGGCCTCGGCGATGTGCACGCTTTCTACCTTCTCGGAGCCGGCCAGGTCGGCAATGGTGCGGGCCACCTTGAGGATGCGGGTGTAGGCACGGGCAGAGAGTTTGAGGCGCTCCATGGCCATGCGGAGCATATCGAGGCTCTGGGCATCGGGCTCGGCAAACTCGTGGAGCATCTTTTCGGTCATCATGGCGTTGCAATGGATGCCGCGGAAGGAACTGAAGCGCTCCTCTTGTATCTTGCGAGCATGGATGACACGCTCGCGGATGGCCGACGACGGCTCACCGGGCTGCATCTTCGACAGTTCGGCGAAGGGTACGGCCTGTATCTCGCAATGGATGTCGATGCGGTCGAGCAGGGGACCGCTGATCTTGTTCATATAGCGCTGAATCTGCCCGGGGGAGCAGACGCAGTGGTGGGTGGGGTCGCCGTAGTAGCCGCAGGGGCAGGGGTTCATCGAGGCAATGAGCATGAACGAGCAGGGGTACTGCACATTGTACTTTGCACGGCTGATGCTGATGGTGCGGTCTTCCAGCGGCTGGCGCAGCACTTCGAGGACGCTGCGGCTCAGTTCGGGCATCTCGTCGATGAAGAGCACGCCATTGTGGGCCAACGAGATCTCGCCGGGCTGGGGATTGGTGCCGCCGCCGACGAGGGCGACCTGCGAGATGGTGTGGTGGGGCGACCGGAAGGGACGCTGGCTAATGAGGCTGGTGTCGCGGGGCAGTTTGCCGGCGACGCTGTGTATCTGCGTGGTCTCAAGGCTCTCGTGGAGTGATAGGGGCGGGAGGATGCTCGGCAACCGTTTGGCCAGCATCGACTTGCCGCTGCCCGGCGGGCCAATCATGATGAGGTTGTGGCCGCCGGCGGCAGCCACCTCCAGAGCCCGCTTCACACTTTCCTGTCCGCGTACATCGGCAAAGTCGGCGTCAAACTGGCTCTGCTGTTCGTAGAACTCCCGGCGGGTGTCGATGACGACCGGCTCGAAGGTCTGGGTGCCATTGAAGAAATGGATGACGTCGAGCAGCGACTCCATGCCGTAGACATCGATATTGTTGACGACTGCTGCCTCCCGCACGTTCTGCTGCGGAACGATGAGCCCCTTGAACTTCTCGGCACGGGCCTTGATGGCAATGGGCAGGGCACCGCGGATGGGCTGCAAGCGACCGTCGAGTCCCAGTTCGCCCACCATCATAAAGTCGCCCAGTCGCCCGTAGTCCACCTTGTTGTCGGCCGCCAGGATGGCTATGGCCAAGGGCAGGTCGTAGCCGCTGCCCTCCTTCTTGATGTCGGCAGGTGCCATGTTGATGGTGATGTCGGCCGTCGGGTATCGGAACCCCAGATTGCTGAATGCGGCCCGGATGCGGTCGATGCTTTCGCGGACGGAGATGTCTGCCAGTCCGGAGAAATGGAGGTTGTTGCCGCGGGTGATGTTGACTTCGATGGTCACGGTTGTGGCTTCGAGGCCCATCACGGCAGCACAGCAGGTTTTTACCAGCATAGGTGTAGTAGGTTTTTAGTTCAGCAGTTGCTCTATCTTCTCTTTCAGTTTCGCGCTGTTGAGGCTGCGCGCCAGTATGGTGCCGGTGCTGTCGGTGACGATGTTGTCAGGAACATAGCCCAGCCCCAGTTGGCCGATGACCGGCGACTCCCACTGCTGTCCGTCGCACACGTTGGGGATCTTCAGACTGTCGCGCTTCATCATCTGGCGTCCCTCGTCAGGCGTGGCATCGATGCTGATGGAGATGATGCTCAGTTTGCCGGGATGGTCTTTCTGCAGTTGGTTTAGTTGTCGGAGCATGGATTGTGAGTCGTAGTTCCACGACGACCAGAGGCACACGACGTTGACTTCGGCCTTCAGGGTGCTGTTGCTCACTTCGTGGCCTTCGGTGTCGGTGGCGCTAAAGTCGGGCAGGGTGCCCTCGGGGCGCATCTCCCTCAGGGCTTCCAGTTGATTGTGCAGTTGTGCCACGGCGATGCTTGTGGGCTGTGCCTCGCGGATAAGGCTGCAGAGTTCGTAGGCTTTGGGATAGTCGGGCTCGGCGGCTATCACGAAGTAGCGCCGCAGCAGATAGGTGGCCATGGGTGAGGCGGCGTGCGCCCTGATGTAGGCCTCGGCCTCGCTGATGACGTCGGGCGGCATCATGTCGTTGGTCTTCAGACGGAAGGCGGTCAGCAGTTCGTTCGACTTCGACCCTTCGACGGTTGTCTCTTTCAGGTGCGACGCGTCGCCCTTGATGTCAATGTCGTGTCCGGGCTCGGCAATGATGGGCAGTTCGGAGTAGTTGGGGAAGATCAGCAACAGCGTGGCCGTGTCGGTGAGGGTGGTCTCATAAGTGAACCGTCCGTCGAGCACGCCCAACGTATCCTTCGAGCCCTCCTGCAGGTTGATGAGGTAGAACTCGGCCTGGTTCATGTTGTTGAACTTCCCGTTGATGCGGAATCGCGTGTCGCTGTTGCCGCAGGCGGTGAAAAGTAAAAAAGTAAAAAGGTAAAAAGGTGAAATCATTTATCACTCATCACTCATCACTTCTTCACCTTTACCAGTTCCAGATCCTTTTGGGCATAGGCAGCCAGCGAGGGATCCTTGGCAATGGCCTGCTGCAGGGCCTGTGCGGCATCGGTGGTGTTGCCGGTACGGGCATTCAGTATGGCACGCAGATAGTCGGTCATGGCATCGGCGTTCCTCACGTTCTTCAGCGTGGTGGCAGCCTGCTGGTAGTTCTTGTTCAGAATCTGGGCCAGAGCAGCCGAGTTGGTGGCCTTGTAGCCGAAGTCCTGCTCAGCCTGGGCGTACTTGCCCTGAGCCAGATGCAGGTTGCCCAGCACCTCGCCCAGACCGTTGGCCTGCGAAGCCTTGGCAATGTAGGTCTCGGCATTCAGCATATCGCCCTGCTGCAGGGCCAGCAGGCCCAGGTTGGCGTTGGCCTCAGGCTGGTTTTTGTCCACCAGCAGGGCCTTCTCCAGCCACTGGCGGGCATCGCTGTAGTTGCCCTTGGCATAGGCCAGGTTGGCCATGTTGTTGTAGGCACGGGCATCGTTGGGATAGAGTTGGATGGCCTTCTTGTAGGCAGCCTCGGCACCCTCGCCGTTGTCTTCGTAGAGCGTGGCGCCATAGAGCATCTCCTCAAGGCTCAGTTTCGAGGCATCGTCCTTCATCTGGGCCAGAATCTGTTCGTCGTCGCGACCTACTACTTCATAGTTGATCGTCATGCGGGCACGGCGCAGTTGCGGCAGTATGCCGTCGGTCAGTTCGCGGAAGGCGGCCGAGATGTTCTTGATCTGCTGCTCGCGCTCCTCGGGATCCTGATACATCGACAGGACGCGCAGGATCACATCCTTGTCCTGAATGTCGCTGGCGGCCACCAGTTCCTGGAAGCCCTCCCAGTCCTCAGCCGTATATTTCGTGTCGATGGGGGCGTCGTTGTTGGTCTTCTTCATCTGCTGGCCCACGTACTCTGCCGTCACGTCCTGGCGCTTGCCGGCCAGACGCTCATTCAGGTCGTAGCCGCCATCGGGCGAGGCGTAGGCTGACACCTCCACGTTGTCCAGCACACGACCCTCCTGGTCTTTGGCTATCTCGCCCAGCAGCCGCACAAACTCCTGCACCGAGTTGTTCTGCAGTTCGCTCTTGCGCAGTTGGGCCTGACCGATGAGGAACTTCACGTTGGCCTCCTGCTTCTCCTGTGAGATGCGCTGGAAGGCGTCCTCGGCCAGCGCAGCGTTGGCTGAAGCCAGCGTACGCTTGTAGAGTTCCGAGGTCGACACGATGCCGGTAGCCACCTTCACGTCGGGCACCTTCACGCTCTTGTTGCCCACTTTGGCGTCGAAGGTCAGGTAGAGTTCGCTCTGCTGCATCTCCGGCACATACTGGAAGTTGGTCTTCATCGTATAGCGTCCGCCCACCAGATAGGAGATGGTCTGGTCGTTGCCCAGCACCTTCTCGCCCTGGAATGTGGCACTCTGTCCATTGACCGACTTCTGTCCCTGCGTGGTCTGGAAGCGCAGTTGGGGGGTGACCTTCACCACGGCTTTCTTCTTCATGTATTTCTCGGGGAACATACCGTTGATGGTGGCGGGCACCTGTCCAGCCTCAGTCTCCAGCGGGTTGGGCGTCACCTTGAAGTTGTCAGCCGAGAGGGCACCAAGTTTTCCTGAACATGCTGTGAGCAGCCCTGCGGCAGCCAGCAACAAAATCAATCCGTTCTTTTTCATAATTTATCTATTGTCTTTATCTTTCAATTTTCTTGCAAAGATACTCATATTAATTAGTAACTCTGACGAAATCAGTCTTTTTTTTTGTTTTATTAACCTGTTCTGGTCTCATGGTAACTGCTCAGGCCATAGAGGCCGTTTGCAAAAGTTGGCAGATTGAAGTCGCTGGCTGTACATTTTCTATCGAAATGCACAGTAATTCAAAATAAATTCGTACCTTTGCACTCACATTAATAAATATAGGAGAAAGGTATTTATGGGCAAGATTAAGAACGACACTCTCCATGTGAAGGGTATTGAGGTAGGCATCTACACCGAGGACTACCGCAACGAGTACATATCGCTGACCGACATTGCCCGCTATCGCAATAGCGACGACCCGCGCTTTGCCATACAGAACTGGATGCGCAACCGCAACACCATCGAGTTCCTCGGTCTATGGGAGAGTCTCCATAATCCGTCTTTTAACCGTGTGCAATTCGACACGTTTAAAACCGAGGCCGGCCTCAACCGTTTTGTGATGACTCCCACCAAGTGGATTGAACAAACGGGAGCCATCGGCATCACCTCAAAAGCCGGACGCTACAAAGGCGGTACATACGCCCACAGCGACATTGCCATGGAGTTTGCCTCATGGATTTCAGCAGAGTTCAAACTCTATCTGATGAAGGACTATCGCCGATTGAAGTACGATGAGAACTCCCGTCTCTCCCTGTCATGGAACCTCAATCGCGAAATATCCAAACTCAACTATCGCGTTCATACTGATGCCATTCAGCAGAACCTCCTGATACCTGAGTTGACAAAGGAGCAACAGTCATACATCTATGCAGACGAGGCCGACATGCTCAATGTGGCACTTTTCGGAATGACGGCAGCACAGTGGAGGTCGCAGAATCCTGGACGCAAAGGAAACATCCGAGATTACGCTTCGTTGCAGCAACTGCTTGTGTTGGCTAACATGTGCATAATCCGCCCCATACCCGTTCACTTTCCGAGAGGTCTTCAAGGCCCCAACAAGGCATGAACATGCCATGATTTGATGTCCGTTCACCTGTAAAAAGGATGGACAAATGGACAAATTGACTGCTGAAACGACTTTTT
>JAFUUL010000082.1 GCA_017483805.1 Prevotella sp. | reverse complement strand
TATCTCGAAAAGAAAGGAGATAAAAATATTTTACGTCTTGTGAGAACCATAAATCAGCGGCAGGCATTCCTTGGACTCTGGAGAACAACTGAAAACTTTGACATCACCCGAACTAATTGGGCCTAACGACCGATTTGGGTTAAATTTGCACCCTACATCAACTATACCGAGACGGTGGAGCGCATCTTCTCGACGAACATCGAAACCATCAACATCCTCGGCAACGTGCTCTTCGCTGAGAACGTGTCGGACATCTACCGGCTGCGGCGGCAATACAAGCAGGACATCTGCGACAAGTACATGGCCGAATTTGAGCGCGCTGTGGGCTTCAAGCAGTACGAGCAGGTGATGAACATTGCCTATTCGAGCGACTACATCTACATGAGCGGCCTACTGATCAGCGAGATGAAGGAGAAGTTCGCCCAATGCCAGCAGATGATGGACGTGAGCGATGCCGACCTTGCCACCTATCGTCAGAAGCGCCAAGCCATGTCGCAGGCATCAGCCGCCGACAGCATCCAGAATGCCCTGCTTGAAGAGGCCGGCCAAAACTACCAACGGCTGAAGGAAGCAAAGGAAAAAGGCAAAAAAAAGACTGATAACAAATAGACGTATGAAACAGACAAGACCATCGACAAAGAAGTCATGGGTGTATCATCATTCAGCAGATAGAACGCCAGCGCCATGCGGAGAACAGCCTCCGCATGGCTAAGATAACGCGACATAAACATGAGTCGTGACACTTGTTTACGAATAGAAAGAGTACATGCAGAAGGTAAAAAGAATTGTGGTAAGGAAGGTCCCGCTACGTCGCAGAGTGAGGGGATTTATAATGTCATCAAGATTTATTCTTTAAGCCAATAGTGAATTTTAGTTGCCGGTTGAAATCGCGCACCTGTAACGAAGGTTAAAAACGTTAATTTTTTGTCTCTTAGACTTCGCAGATAAGTTCCAAGAGCACTTTTCTACCGTTTTGAGTGCAAGTTGTTGATTATCAGTACTTAAAACATTCTATGACTGCTATAAACTCCAATCTGTAGATTTGCCTGAAAACTTAAATAGGTTAGAAAATAAAACCTTTTATGGATGCATATTAAGAAAAATTGAAATACCATCTTCTGTAGAATATATATATAGTCAGGTGTTTGATGGGTGTTATTACCTTGAATCGGTTAGAGTAAAGGCCGATACTCCCCCATTTATGAATTCAACAGCATTTCCAAACTATAACATACCACTCTACGTACCGGATAATTCTATTGAGACATACAAAGAAACAGATCCTTGGAGTCAATTTACTACAATATTACCATTATCTACTGCAGATATGTATAAATTGATTTATCTGGTAGATGGAGCCGAGTATAAAACTTATGATGTGTTATTAGGTACTGCCATCACCCCCGAGCCAATACCCGCAAAGGAAGGTTATACCTTCAGTGGTTGGAGCGAGATACCTGCAACGATGCCTGCGCATGATGTAACGGTGACTGGTACATTCACCGTCAATAAGTATAAGTTGACATATACCGTCGATGGCCAGGAGTATAAGAGCAGCGAAGTGGAATATGGTGCAAGCATTACACCAGAGGCAGCACCCGCAAAGGAAGGCTACACCTTCAGCGGCTGGAGTGATATACCTGAGACGATGCCTGCACACGATGTTGTGGTTAAAGGAACATTTGAACGAAATTTTAACGGTGAGGGAACAGAAGGTTATCCATATCTTATAAGAAAGGATACTGATTTGACAAGACTATCCAGCCTTGTAAATGCAGGTGAGTCTTTTGCTGGTAAATATCTTAAAGTGTCAGACAATATTGATATGACAGGAATATCCTTTGCTCCTATAGGCAACCAAGAGCATCCTTTCTCTGGAAATTTCGATGGTGGCGGTTACGTAATAAAAGGAATCTCTATTGATGCCACATCATATATCGGGCTTTTTGGAAATATAGAAAGTGCTTTTATTACGGATGTAGGTGTTGAAGATCTTCATATCTATGGGTCTAGTTATATCGGTGGTATTGCAGGATATAGTAAGAAGTCAACAATAACGAATTGTTATACCCGTGGACATTCATTAGGGAACGATTGTGTTGGAGCTCTGGTAGGATTTAGCGGTGAAGGGACGATAATACAAAACTGTTTTAGCTCCATGCAACATACAAAATATGAAATATATGGATCGGTAGGTGGATTGGTTGGGTATAATTGTGGAAAACTGGAGAATAGTTATTTCTACGGCACAATCAATGCAAAAATCTTCCAAAAGAGCACAACGGGTGGTATAGTTGGCTATAATCACACGACGGGTTCAATCCATTACTGCTATTTCATAAAGTATGCCGATACTATGAATGGAGATTTCAATTATTGTGGAAGTCTTAATTGGGGTGATTGCAATAATACGGACTCCTTTGATCTTTTGGGCATTACGACGTCTGGTTATAATTTACATTCGTTACTTAACAAATGGGTGGTAGAACATAGCAGTGAAGGACGTTATAAGAAATGGACGAATAACAGTTTCCCATCGCTATCAACATTTATTGAGAAGTATCAGTTGACTTATGTCATAGATGATGAAGAGTATAAAACCTATGAAATATTTGAAGGCTCATCTATTAATCCTGAAAACATTCCTACAAAGGAAGGCTACACCTTCAGCGGCTGGAGCGAGATTCCTGCAACGATGCCTGCGCATGATGTAACGGTGACTGGTACATTCACCGTCAATAAGTATAAGTTGACATATACCGTCGATGGCCAGGAATACGAGAGTAGCGAAGTGGAATATGGAGCAAGCATTACCCCAGAGACGGCACCCACAAAGGAAGGCTACACCTTCTCTGGTTGGAGTGAGATACCTGCAACGATGCCTGCACACGATGTGACAATCGCTGGCACGTTCACAATCAACAAATATAAATTGACCTATACAGTCGATGGCCAGGAATACAAGAGTAGCGAAGTGGAATATGGTGCAACCATCACTCCTGAGGCAGCACCCACCAAAGAGGGCTATACTTTCTCTGGTTGGAGCGAGATTCCTGCAACGATGCCTGCGCATGATGTAACGGTGACGGGTACATTCACCATCAACAAGTATAAGTTGACCTATATGGTTGATGGCGAGGTGTATAAGTCATACGAGATAGAATATGGCGCTGTTATTACACCAGAGGCAGAACCGACCAAGGAGGGACACACTTTCTCTGGTTGGGGCAATATTCCTCAAACAATGCCTGCACATGATGTGACGGTAACGGGTACGTTTACCAAGGGAGCATATAAACTGATCTACATGGTTGATGGCGAAGTGTTCAAAACCATCAGTTACGACTTTGGTGCAACGATTATTCCAGAAACTGCTCCCGCTAAGGATGGTTATACATTCAGCGGCTGGAGCGAGATTCCTGCAACGATGCCAGCGCATGATGTGACTGTGACGGGTACATTCACTATCAATAAGTATAAGTTAACCTACATGGTTGATGGCGTAGTTTACAAGTCGTTCGAGATTGATTATGGCACAGCGATTACCCCTGAGGCCGCGCCGACAAAGGAGGGTCATACCTTCTCCGGCTGGAGTTGGATACCCAGCAAGATGCCGGCGGAGGATGTGACAGTATCGGGTACGTTCAGCGTCAACAGGTATAAGTTGACCTATATGATTGATGATAAGGTGTACAAGGAGGTGACTTATGAGTATGGCGCAAAGATTACGCCAGAACCCAAGCCCGAGGGCGACTATGCTACCTTCGCGTGGACTGACCTGCCGGAGACAATGCCGGCCCACGATGTGGTGGTACATGCTACCTATACTACGGGCATCGGGGAGTTGATGGTGACGGGACAGCAGAATGTGAAGATATTCTCGCCCAATGGTAAGCAGTTGAGCAAACCGCAGAAGGGCGTGAACATTATCCGCATGAGCGACGGAACAATAAGAAAAGTCACAATAAGATGACCACAGATTGAAATGATGCCAGGCCCGCAAGGTCTGGCATCACTTTGATAAAAAGAGTATGCTGCTTACGATGCTTACGAAGAAGGTTTATACGCAGATTAAAAAAGTGAGCGGAAGATTTGCTTGGTAAGAGATTTTTTCTTATCTTTGCGGAGCGAAATGATTGCCGAATGTTAAACTAATAAAATCTGTGAGTTATGTGTAAGGTAGGTATTCCCAAGGAGATCAAGAACAATGAGAATAGGGTGGGCATGACGCCTTCGGGCGTGGCTGAGTTGGTACGTCGCGGACATCAGGTGTTTGTGCAGCATACGGCTGGCGAGGGCAGCGGATTCGCCGACGAGGACTATCAGCGCGTGGGGGCGCGGATTCTGCCTGCTATAGAAGATGTGTATGCCGAGGCTGAGATGATTGTGAAGGTGAAGGAGCCCATCGAGCCGGAGTATGCGCTGGTGAGGAAGGGCCAGGTGGTGTTTACCTATTTCCACTTTGCCTGCGAGGAGGAACTGACGCACGCCATGCTGAAGAGCGGGGCCACCTGTATAGCCTATGAGACGGTGGAGCGTGACGACCACTCGCTGCCGCTGCTCATCCCGATGAGTGAGGTGGCGGGACGGATGGCTGCCCAGAACGGTGCCTACTATCTGCAGAAGACCAAGGGCGGCAAGGGTAAGTTGATGGCTGGCGTGCCAGGCGTAAAACCTGCCCGTGTGCTGGTGTTGGGAGGCGGTACGGTGGGTGAGGCTGCTGCCCGCATCGCTGCCGGCATGGGGGCCGACGTGACCATCACCGACGTGTCGCTGCCACGACTGAAGCAACTGGCGGCCGAGATGCCGGCCAATGTGCATACGCTCTATTCGTCGGAGCACAACATCCGCCAAGAACTGCCCAGCGTGGATGTGATCATCGGTTCGGTGCTCATCCCTGGCGATGCTGCGCCCAAGTTGATCACCCGCGATATGCTGCCGCTGATGGAGAAGGGCACCGTGCTGGTGGACGTGGCCATCGACCAGGGCGGATGCTTCGAAACCTCGCATCCCACCACGCACAGCGATCCTGTCTATACAGTCGACGGCATCGTGCACTATGCCGTGGCCAACATACCTGGTGCTGTGCCCAACACATCGACCATCGCCCTGACCAACGCCACGCTGCGCTATGCACTGGCCCTGGCCGACAAGGGCTGGCGGAAGGCATGCAGCGACGATCCGGCTCTGGCCCGTGGCGTCAACATGGTGGACGGTCACTGCACCTATGAGGCCGTGGCCAAGGTGTGGAACCTGCCTTATACCCCCTGGAATTAACAGATAAAATATATGAAGAAAAAGATTCAAAGAGGAATGTGGTTGGGCTTCGACCGAGCCTTGTCGCGAAACTTACTGAAGCAGTTGATAATATTGGCAGTAGTGCTGGTGGCAGCATTGGGATTGTCGTACCTGATGCTTTCCTGGTCGGGGGCGGATTGGAAGGCGTTCTGTGAAAGGAAAGACCTGAATATGTGGTTGCTTCCCATCTATCTGCTGATAGACTCAAATGCACTTAATACTCTTTATATCGAAGGTCATGTGCATGGCTGGATGCTCATAGCCAGCAGCCTGACCTTCCTGTTTGGTGCTTTCGTATTCAATGGCATTATTATTGGTATCATCACCAACTCGATAGAGCGACGCGTCAATGACCACAAGGAGGGACATATCCACTACCTGAAGTCGGGCCACTATGTCATCATGGGCTACGATGATATGGTGCCGTCGATCATTGCCCATGTGTTTGAGAAGGACAAGGACGCCTATGTGCTCATTCTGACCTCTGCGGAGGTGGTGGACATCAGGGAGAAACTGCTGAAGTCGTTTTCGGAGAAGCAGATGGAGCGGGTGATTATCAACTATGGCCATCGGGTCTCTGCCGATGCGTTCCACGACATCCGTCTGGAGGCGGCTGAGCAGGTCTACGTGGTGGGCAACCACACGAAGCCGGCCCATGACGCCATCAACGTGGAGTGCGTGGACAGCATCTGCCGATACCTGGAGAATCCGAAGATCAAGCAACGGCCGAGTCGCATCACCTGTGTGTTTAAGGATCTGGATACTTACGCAGCCTTCAAGACCTCTGAGATTTTCAAGGAGGTGGGCAGTCTGAACATCGAGTTCATTCCCTACAACTTCTTCACGGGCTGGGCCAAGCAGGTGTTTGTCAAGCGTAAGTACAAGGACTTCGACAATCCTGGAACGGAATATGATTATCCTGCCGTCTTTGGCAATGGCATCAAGCCGGACGATGAGAAGTATGTGCATCTGGTGTTTGTGGGCACTACCAACTTTGCCGTTGCGTTTGCCATGGAGGCGGCTCAGGTGCTGCATTTCCCCAATGCCGACAAGGCGAAGACGCGCATCACGTTTATCGACAAGAATGCTGACAAGGAGAAGGACGAGTTTATCATCCGCAACCGCCATTTCTTCCAGGTGCAGTCGTATCGTTACTATGACCTGACGAACACGGAGAAGCATCTGAAGGAGAAGGAGGGCGAAAGGAACGAGTATGTAGAGTTTGATGGCGACGACCGCGACTTCCTGGATGTGGAGTTTGAGTTCATCAAGGGCGACATCTTCTCGAAGGCTGTCCAGGACACCATCGGCGGCTGGGCCGCTGAGCACAATGAGCAGCAGTACCTCTCCATCTTCCTCGCACTGGCCGATCAGCGTCAGAACTTCGTGATGGGCATGAACATGCCCGATGCCGTCTACGACAACGAGGTGCCCCTGTTCATCCGTCAGGACCGTTCGGACAATTTCGTCACCAATCTGCGTAATGCCGACCATCGGGCCGAGGAGCATAAGATGCTCTACTACGCCGTGGCCAAGGACGGCAGTGCCGAGCCGAAGATGCGCGAGGCCCGCTATGCCAACATCTATCCATTCGGCATGAACGAGACGGCCTATAGTGCCGACGAGCACTCGCTGAAGCGTGCCAAACTGATCAACTATCTGTACAATACGGCTGACTACACGACCAACAAGTTCCAGCCGGTCGTGGTGCTGGATGCCATACCGGAAAGGCAGATAGAGGACGAGGCCGACGAATATTGGAACGAGTTGACCGTGGCGCTGAAGTGGTCGAACCTCTACAATGCCTATACCATCCGCACCAAGTTGGCCACGCTGCGCGCTATGCGCGGCCTGGGCATTCACGATGCCTCGAAGGACTACGCCCCCCTGACGGAGGAGGAAGTCAGGCAGTTGGCAGTGGTGGAGCACAACCGCTGGAACGTGGAGAAACTGCTGATGGGCTACCGCAAGCCGCGGCCAGAGGAGGATAAGTATGTGCATGGCGGACTGGCCGGCAAACTGAAGAAGAACAAGGACCTCTTCATCCACCACGACATCAGGCCCTACGCCCAGTTGGACAAGATACTGGTGCTGGACGAGGAGTTCTCGCGCTACATCCCCTGGCTCATGCGAATGTCTGACAAGGACTGAGGGCACCCGCCAACTGTTATATATATTTAAAGAGGTGGGCCGAGTAGAAAAAAATGGTGAAGGATAGGGCTTAATTCATAATTATTTCGTACTTTTGCAGGCTGAAAGCAAAGGAAATGACTATGAGTGAAGTTAGGATAAACCCGTTTTTCGAGCCCTATCATACGCCGCACGACACGGCCCCCTTCGACCGCATCCGCCTGGAGGACTACGAGGAAGCCTTCATGGAGGGCATCCGTCGTGACAACGAGCAGATAGAGAAGACCATCAACAACCCCGCCAAGCCCACCTTCGACAATACCATCATCAACAAGGATGACGACACCGAGGGCTACTACGACCTGTTGGACCGCGTCAGCACGGTGTTTTTCAACCTACTGAGTGCCGAGACCAACGACGAGATGGACGCCCTGGCGCAGAAGATGCAGCCCATACTGACGCAGCACGCCAACGACGTGAGGCTCAACGAGCGGCTCTTCGAGCGCATCAAGTATGTGCACCGCCATCACCGCAAGTTGACGCCAGAGGAGAAGATGCTGCTGGACAACTGCTACGACGGTTTTGTGCGTAGCGGTGCGCTGCTCGACAAGGAGGGAAAGGAGCGCCTGCGCCAACTCACGGAGGAGGCATCGATGCTCTCGCTGCAGTTTCAGCAGAACCTGCTGAAGGCGCAGAAGGCCTACACGCTGCACATCACCGACGAGGCCCAATTGGACGGACTGCCTCAGACGGCCATCGATGCCGCTGCCCAGGAGGCACAGCAGCGAGGCCTGGAGGGCTGGACGTTTACACTCGATTATCCGTCGTACTCGCCGTTTATGACCTACTCGACGCAGCGCGAACTGCGCCGTCAACTCTATATGGCCCGCAACACCATCTGCATCGGCGAGGGCGAGACCAACAACCTCGACATCTGCAAGCGGCTGGTCAACCTGCGTCGTGAGATGGCCCAGTTGCTGGGCTTCAAGACCTATGCCGACTATGTGCTGAAGCATCGTATGGCAGGCAACGTGAAGAGCGTCTATCGTCTGCTGAATGACCTCATCGACGCCTACAAGCCGACGGCGAAGGCTGAAATGGATGAACTGAAAAAGACTCTCCCCCAACCCCTCCCTCACAGGGAGGGGTTGGGGGAGAGTCTGTTGGAGCTATGGGACACGGCCTTCTACTCACACAAACTGAAACTGAAGAAATACAACATCGACGCTGAGATGCTGAGGCCCTACTTCCAGTTGGAGAAGGTCATCGAGGGCGTCTTCGGACTGGCCAACAGGCTGTATGGCATCACGTTCAAGGAGAACAAGTCGATTCCCGTCTACCATCCCGACGTGAAGGCCTACGAGGTTTTCGACCGCGACGGCTCCTACCTGGCCGTCTTCTATGCCGACTTCCATCCGCGCAAAGGCAAGCAGGGTGGGGCATGGATGACGCAGTATCAGGGCCAGTTCATCGATAAGAAAGGCGAGAACGTGCGGCCCCATGTCTCAGTGGTGATGAACCTGACGAAGCCTACGGCCGACAAGCCGGCCCTGCTGACGCTGGGCGAGGTGGAGACCTTTCTGCACGAGTTTGGCCACTCGCTGCACGGCATGTTTGCCAACACCCGCTTCGAGAGCCTCTCAGGCACCAACGTGTGGTGGGACTTCGTCGAACTGCCCTCGCAGTTCATGGAGAATTTCTCTGTCGAGAAAGACTTCCTGCGCACCTTCGCCTTCCATTATCAGACCGGCGAGCCGTTGCCCGACGACCTGATCCGCCGTATCGTCAGAAGCCGCAACTTCATGGTGGCCACTAATTGTCTGCGCCAGGTGTCGTTCGGACTGCTCGACATGGCCTACTACACCCAGAAGGGTGAGTTCACGGCCGACATCATCCCCTTCGAGAAGAAAGCGTGGCGCAAAGCCATCCTCGGCAAGCAACTGCCCGACACCTGCATGACGGTGCAGTTCTCGCATATCATGGCCGGAGGCTATGCCGCCGGCTACTACAGTTACAAATGGGCAGAGGTGCTCGATGCCGATGCCTTCTCCGTGTTCAAGCGCCACGGCATCTTCGACCAGAAGACTGCACAGTCGTTCCGCGAAAACATCCTCTCGAAGGGCGGCACGGAGAACCCGATGACGCTGTACAAGCGCTTCCGTGGCGGCGAGCCCACCATCGATGCGCTGCTGAAGCGGAACGGGATAAAGAGAGTTAAGAGTTGAGAGTTGAGAGTTAAGAGTTGAGCGATGAACGAGAAACAGCAAAAACTGGACGAGCGCTATCTGCGCATGGCTTGTATCTGGGCCGAGAACTCCTACTGCGTGCGCCGTCAGGTCGGGGCACTGGTGGTGAAGGACAAGATGATCATCAGCGACGGCTACAACGGCACGCCGACGGGATTTGAGAATGTCTGCGAAGACGAGAACAACGTGTCGAAGCCCTACGTGCTGCATGCCGAGGCCAACGCCATTACCAAACTGGCCCGCTCGAGCAACAACAGCGACGGCTCGACCATCTATATCACGGCCTCGCCCTGCATAGAGTGCGCCAAACTGATCATCCAGGCAGGCATCAAGCGCGTGGTCTACGGCGAGAAATACCGCCTGACCGACGGCATCGACCTGCTGGAGCGTGCCGGCATCGAGGTGGTGTACCTTGGGGAGTGATGAGTGATAAGTGATAAGTGAATTATGAACAACAAGAATAGATTTTCGCCCCTGTGGCTGGCACTGACCACGGTCATCGGCATCATGATTGGCACGTTCTATGCCAACCACTTCTCGGGCAACCGGCTGAGCATCATCAACTCGGGCAGCAACAAACTGAACAACCTGCTCTACATCATCGACGACCAGTATGTGGACACTGTCGACATGGCCGACCTCGTGGAGCAGGCCATGCCCCAGATCCTGTCGGAACTGGACCCGCACAGCACCTATATCTCGGCCAAGGACGTGCAGACCGCCAACGACGACCTGCGCGGCTCGTTCTCTGGCGTCGGCATCGAGTTCACCATCCGTCAGGACACGCTGCGTGTGCAGAATGTCATCACCGACGGCCCTGCCGAGAAGGCCGGACTGCTGGCTGGCGACAAGATAGTGACCGTGGACGACTCGGCCTTTACGGGCAAGAGCCTGACCAACGAGGAGGCCATGCACCGTCTGAAGGGGCCTGAGGGCACCCGGGTGAAACTGGGCGTGCTGCGCTACGGCGAGACCGACGTGCGCCAGTTCACGGTGACGCGTGGCGAGATACCGATGAAGAGCATCACTGCCGTCTATATGCTGGACGACGAGACGGGCTATATCCGCATCAAGAACTTCGGCGAGAACACCTACTACGAACTGCTTGTGGCCCTGGCCCAACTGGCACAGCAGGGC
The DNA here is from genome assembly GCA_017483805.1 of Prevotella sp. Lineage (GTDB taxonomy): Bacteria > Bacteroidota > Bacteroidia > Bacteroidales > Bacteroidaceae > Prevotella. The sequence goes on along the minus strand of JAFUUL010000082.1, from coordinate 4,564 downwards.
TTCCAGCAACTGACCATCGACCTGCGCGGCAACACGGGCGGCTATCTGCAGTCGGCCGTTCAGATTGCCAACGAGTTTTTGCCCAAGAACCGCCTGATTGTCTATACCGAGGGTCGCCACTCGCCTCGCGAGGAATACCTGAGCGACGGCCGCGGCTCCTATAAGCACATGCCCCTCGTGGTGCTCATCGACGAAGGTTCGGCCTCGGCCAGCGAGATTCTGGCTGGTGCCATCCAGGACAACGACCGCGGCACCATCATCGGTCGCCGCTCGTTTGGCAAGGGGCTGGTGCAGAAGCCCGTCGAGTTTGGCGACGGCTCGATGATGCGCCTCACCATAGCCCGCTACTACACCCCCTCGGGCCGCTGCATCCAGAAGCCCTACGTGAACGGGCAGGACAAGGACTATGAGGAGGACCTGCTGATGCGCTATCAGAACGGTGAGTTCTTCTCGCAGGACAGCATCAAGCACACGGGGCCTGAATACCACACCCGCATCGGTCGCACCGTCTTTGGCGGTGGCGGCATCACGCCCGACATCTTCGTGCCCGAGGACACCACCGACTACACCTCTTATTATAAGGAGGCTATGATGACGGGCCTGATCCTGCAGTTCGGCTACGACTATACCGACCAGAACCGCGACCGACTGAAGGGCTTCGACGATGAGCAGGCACTGGTGAAATATCTGAAGAAGCAGAACCTGATAGAGCAGTTTGCGCACTATGCCGACAAGCGTGGCCTGAAGCGTCGCAACCTGATGATACAGAAGTCGCACCGGCTGCTGGAGCAGTTCATCGAGAGCCGCATCGTCTACAATATGCTCGACGAGGCTGCCTGGCTTGAGTATCTCAACCGCGACGATCCCGCCATCAAGGAGACGCTGCGAGTCTTCAAGGCCGGCGAGGCCTTCCCTCAGGAGCCGGGGGCTGAAACTGCGGAAACGAAAAAGGTGGCCTACGACTACCGCGCCACCCACAAAGCATTTTCGATGGTGGCGCGAGCCTAATTGAAGCGTATGTCGGCAATCACTTGACTGCCGACATATTCGTTTAGTCGGCGCACGAACTCCTGACGGCGCATGGAGAGGTCGGCCCTCAGGGCGGGAATGCTCAGCCGGACGAAGAGCGTCTGGTTGTAGATGCGCACGTCGGTGGTATAGCGGGCAATGGCCTCGCCGGCCACGGTGGGCCAGGCCTCCACCAGCCGCTTCTGCAGCAGGGGCGTCTCCAGGCCCTGGGCACGCAGGTTGCGCAGTATCAGGTCGCCTATGGCTTGTTCTCTTCGCTTAAACATCAGTTCTTCAGGAATTAAGGATGGCCCCGTTCTCCACGTGGTATAGTTTGTAGTCGAACTCTCCGTGCGACAGTATCTGGTCCAGATGGTCGCGGTTTGTGTCAGTGATAAAAATCTGGCCGAACTGCTGACTGGCCACCAGCCGGATGATTTGCTCCACGCGCGTGGCGTCCAGTTTGTCGAAGATGTCGTCCAGCAGCAGCAGGGGCAGACTCTCGCCCTGCGCGAGATACTTGTACTGGGCCAGTTTCAGAGCAATCACAAACGTCTTCTGCTGCCCCTGACTGCCCTCGCGGCGCATGGGGTGGCCGTCGAGCAGTATCTCCAGGTCGTCGCGGTGGATGCCGTGCAGCGAGTAGCCCACGGCGCGGTCCTTCAAGCGGTCGCGCTGGATGATGTCCAGCAGGGGGCCGCGCTGGCAGTGGGAGGTGTAACTGAGCGACACTTGCTCGTGGCCGTCGGAGATGGTCTCGTAGAACGCCTGGAAGAGCGGGATGAGTTGGCGCACCAGGGCGTCGCGCTTCCTGTAGATCGTCTCTCCCTCGCGGGCCATCTGCTCCTCCCAGAGCGACATGATCTCAGGGTCGGGCTCAGTGTCTTCCATCTTCAGCATGGCGTTGCGCTGTTGCAGGGCCTTGTTGTAGCGGTTCAGCGACTCTATGTAGGTGCGGTCTTGCTGCGAGATGGCCACGTCCATCAGTCGGCGGCGCTCCTCGCTGCTGCCTTCTATTAGTAAGGTGTCGCTGGGCGCGATGAGCACCACGGGTATCAGTCCGATGTGCTCCGACAGTCGCTTGTAGGCCTTCTTGTCGCGCTTGAACACCTTCTTCGTGCCCCGCTTCATGCCGCAGGAGATGGTCAGTGGCGTGTGTGCAGTGTTCCTTGGCGAATAGGAGCCCTCCATCATGAAGTAGTCCTCGCCATGACGGATGACCAGCGAGTCCTGGGTGGTCTGCGCCGAGTGGCAGAACGACAGGAAGTAGACCGCATCGAGCACGTTGGTCTTGCCCGCTCCGTTGTTGCCGACGAAGCAGTTGATGTTGGGCGACAAGTCGAGCGTAGCCTCCCCGATGTTCTTGTAGTTGATGATGGAAAGTCGGTCTAATATCATCCTCTGTGTTCTGATTTTGGTGCAAAATTACTGCTTTTGGGGCTTATAAACAAAAAAAGTCGGCAATAAATTTCACTATCTGCAATATTTTCTGTAATTTTGCGGCGCAAAAATCATATACCCAAGCCAAGAATATAAAAAAACAAACAATAATGGCAGATACAAAAAAGAATCAGAAGGCCGCCGATACACAGGTGGCATCTAGTCAGAACGAGGATTTCATCCTCAAGTACAAGAACCTTATCATCGGCTGCGTGGTGGCTCTGCTCGTCTGTGTGGGCGGCTACTTCATCTGGAAGTCGTTCACCGGTGGCAAGCAGGAGCAGGCCAGCACTGAGATGGCCAAGGCTCAGGAGTTGTTCCTCACGGCAATGAACACCAACGACTCGGTGCTCTTCGAGAAGGCTCTCAATGGTGACAGCATCAACGCCGGTTTCCTGGCTATTGCCGAGGACTACAGTTCGACCAAGGCCGGCAATCTGGCCAGTCTCTACGCAGGCATTTGCTATGCCAGCCTGGGCAAGATGGAAGAGGCAGCCAAGTACCTCGACCAGTTCGACACTGAGGACGATGCCCTCATCTCGCCCGCTGCTCTGGGCCGTCTGGGCAATGCCAAGGCCGCTCTGGGTGAACTCGACGAGGCTGTCAGCCTGCTGAAGAAGGCTGCTAAGAAGGCCGACAACAACTCGCTGTCGCCCCTGTTCCTCATCCAGGCCGGTGAGATCCTGGAGAGCCAGGGCAAGAAGGCCGAGGCCCTCGAACTCTACGAGCAGGTGAAGGCCGACTATGCCGAGTTCCAGCAGTTCAACCAGTACATGCAGGGCTTCAACGGCATCGACAACTATATCGAGCGCTGCAAAGAGTAACTCCTTATGGCTACTGCACTGCATAACCTGAGCGACTACGACTTCTCCAAGGTGCCCGATGCCTCCAACATGATTTTCGGCATCGTGGTGGCCGAGTGGAATCCGGAGATCACGGGTGCCCTGCTCGAAGGCTGCGTCAGCACGCTGGAGAAGCACGGCGCGCTGCCTGAGAACATCCACGTGAAGACGGTGCCCGGCTCGTTCGAACTCATCTACGGTGCCCACCAGATGACCCTCAACGATGGCTACGATGCCGTCATCATCCTGGGTAGCGTCATCCGCGGCGAGACCCCCCACTTCGACTACATCTGTCAGGGAGTCACCGCAGGCATCGCCCGACTGAACGCCACCAGCAACATCCCTGTGGTCTACGGGTTGCTGACCACCAACGACCTGCAGCAGGCCAAGGACCGCTCCGGCGGCCGGCTGGGCAACAAAGGCGACGAGTGCGCCGTGGTGGCCATCAAGATGGCAAAGTTCTGAAAACTAATCGGTTATCAATACACACATGATTGTATGAAGTTCATATCATGGAACGTCAACGGCCTCCGGGCCTGTGAGAGTAAAGGATTCAGCGACATCTTCAAGGAGATGGACGCTGATTTCTTTTGTCTGCAAGAGACCAAGATGCAGGAGGGACAACTCGACATCGCCTTCCCCGGCTACGAGTCCTATTGGAACTCGGCCGAGAAGAAAGGCTACAGCGGCACGGCCATTTTCACCCGTCATAAGCCGCTGAGCGTGACGCGCGGCATCGGCATCGACCTGCACGACCACGAGGGGCGCGTCATCACCCTGGAGATGCCCGACTTCTATCTCGTCTGCTGCTATACGCCCAACTCGCAGGACGGCCTCAAGCGGCTGGAGTATCGTATGTCGTGGGAAGACCATTTCCGCCAGTACCTCAAGCGCCTCGACGCTACGAAGCCCGTCATCCTCTGCGGCGACCTGAACGTGGCCCACGAGGAGATAGACATCAAGAACCCCAAGACCAACCGCCGCAACGCGGGCTTCACCGACGAGGAGCGCGAGAAATTCTCCGACCTCCTGGCCTGTGGCTTCACCGACACCTTCCGCTGGCTGTATCCTGACCAGGTCACCTATTCCTGGTGGTCCTACCGTTTCCAGGCCCGTCAGAAGAATGCCGGCTGGCGCATCGACTACTTCGTGGTCAGCGACCGCCTGCAGCCCCGCGTCCAGGATGCCAAGATCCACACCGACATCCTCGGCAGCGACCACTGCCCCGTGGAGTTAGACCTCGGGGAGTGATAAGTGATGAGTGATAAGTGATG
>JAFUUL010000081.1 GCA_017483805.1 Prevotella sp. | reverse complement strand
TGGTGCATAAATCAAAAAGATTTGAACTAAAAGGCGAGAGTCTCAGAAAAAAGTATTAACTTTGCCGCCGATAGAGTAAATCACCAACCGAGTGAACGGATATCATCGGAATTGGTGAACGGCTATCGCCGGAATACGCAGTCGCAGAATCCTGGACGCAAAGGAAACATCCGAGATTACGCTTCGTTGCAGCAACTGCTTGTGTTGGCTAACATGGAATCCTACAATGCATTGCTTATCGAACAGAAGCATCCACAGGGTGAGCGTCTGATGGCTTTGCGTCAGATGGCAGTTAGGCAGTTACAAATACTTTCTTCGCTTGACATCTCAAGCCTTCCACAGTTGCCCCCATCAACTACCAACATTTTATAGAATAATTCACACCCAGCGAGGGCGGCGTGGAACTATAATATTTATGTTACGGCGACAAAAGTACGAATAATTTCCGAAACAACAAAACAAATAGGCGAAATTATACAAAGGGAAGTAGCCGCCCCTATCCATTACTCAGATTCTAGGCACTTCGTCAAGAGATTCTAGGCACTTCGTCAAGGGATTCTAGGCACTTCGTCGAGAGATTCAAGCACTTTCGTTTGGAGATTGAAGTTGCCTTTTCCTAATTTCATAAATCCGAGGCTTGGCCATCCGCACCAGCAGGCCGACAATGTGGACATTTTCTGCGAGTGCGGGCTGGGATTCATACACACCATACGTGGACGCATGGTTCAAGGTGTGCAATTGTTCTGCATAGCAATTAAACGCTTATAATATGAAGTTATCGCTTCTTTCCTATTGGGGTAAACAGCAATTTCTTTAGGATTCAAATCACCATCACTAACATTTATAATAACGAGATGATATGGGCAATATACTCTTACTTCGCAGGGATCTTTATATAGAAGAAGTACCCCGAAAATGGTTCTCTCGTACTTCACAATTTCAACTAATAGACCTTCTTCTGTTTCATAAGTATTTGTTGATTGTAATTGAGAATAAAACTCATCTATCATCCAAAACATATCAGATGGAAGGCAGTTGGACAACATAGTATTTTGAAATTGTACTACGGGCTCTTCGTGCTTCTGAGACTTTTCCCTTAATGTAGTATTTTGTCCTTTCTCAGAAAGATTATTGTATAACCATCTTACATCAAGGAAACATGAAGCGATATTTGTGTCTGAATAAACAGAATCGGTATCTATTACAAGTTCGTTGCAATCAGGTTCTTTTTGAAGTGAAGGTATTATAGAGTCGAGTGATATCTTGCTCCCAATGTCAAAAAGATAAGGTATGCCTTCTATTGATGTAGCCTTAACTCTTACAAAGAGTCCATCAGCAGATCTCAATAAGACGGAGAGGTTATCAAAATATACTTTCTTTGAGTCGTATTTTCTATACTCAGTTCTATACTCTGGGACAACGAATTCCTTTTTGTCAAATAATAACTTCTCTACCTGAGCAACTCTTATGCATTTTGCTTTTGCTATTTGTGAATCATAGATTGGATTGTTAATCCATTTTCTGTTCCTTGCAGATTCAAGTAGGAATGATTTAAGGTTCTCCAATTCTTGTCCTCTTACATCTATTTCCAAACATGTAATGCTAGATTCTATTATCTTCTTTCTTTTTGCTTCGTCAACTTCGTGGGTGTTTCTAATCTCTATACACCAGCGCAAGCCATCTGAGGTTACTCCAACAATGTCTGGCTGCAAATCTTTACGTTCTACCCTTTGCTCAATTTCGACTTTTTCAAATTCCAATTTTTGCTTATCAATATCTTTATAAGCCGGTGCCATTATGAGTTTTTCTTCTTCGATGATCTGCTCAGCCAATTTGTGCAGAGCCGACATGTATGAGCCATAACATTTCGAACCTTTTTGATGGGCGAAGTGCGATTGGCGTCCACCTTCATGTCCTAATTTGGCTACCAAGAGTTCGTTACACTTAGGGCAACGACAATTACACGAAAGCCCCCTCGACACATTGCCAATGAAGACCATTTTCCCCAATGAGTCCAATGCATAGGTCAGTTGGGGTTCGTTTGTTTCTTTTCCATGAGGGTTAGAGACTAAAGAATCTGATTTTATAATCTGCATAAACTTATGTTATAGTTATCAAGCACATCCTACTAATCCTTCTGTGTATAGTCTAAGTTAGGGAATCTAATGTGTCATTCTTCAGTACCCATCATTCCATAAGCATTGAATAAGGATTGCATAACTTCGTCTTGCAAATCTAATATAGACTCAACTTCGGTGAGGTCTTCATTCATCAAAAACAAAAATGATCCGATTGTCTTATTACCTTCTTTATCGACATAACGGCATTTATGAATAACCCTATACCCATTGAAAACTGGTTCCTCTTTTGCATACTGCTCAATTTTCTGTGAGAAAGCCTGAATTTTCTCTCCAAGTTCAGAATTAATCCTACTATACATCTCATATTCTTCCTTTGCACTTTCATATTGCTGCTTTCCATAAGACGAGTAAGGATTTTCGTATATGGACATTTTCATTTTAGCAACATCGGCTTTATCTTGAGCTAAAGAAAGTTCTCGTATCTGAGAAAGTAATTGTGGATATTGATTAAATACTTCTGCAGTCATCAACGGAGCATAAGCACTGTCTACAGTGGTCTCAATAGGTTCGTAGGTGTCAATATTTACTATTATGCCATTCAGGGCTTTCTTAGCAAGTTTCTCGGCCTTCTCTTCTTTTGTCTGACATGCAGTTAATACAAAGAAAGAAATCATAAACAATAGTATCTTTTTCATATACGCATCTTTTGAATTAAAGTTATTTAGATGTTTTTCCAATACACAATAGACTTTTTATAAATTATTTGGAAATCGGCAACACCTTTCTTCACTATTTGTCAGTATCTCTTGTCTTATTGAAATCATCTTTGGTCATGATGCCCTCCCTTGCTTTTTCTAAACTTTCCGCATCCTTATAGAATATCCAATGCAAAACTGCATGCTCTCGATAAGAAGAGGAATATGCCTGTTGAAACTGCCAACCTCTAGCAACCATGTAATTAGCTGCATCAACCATGCTGTTAAACTTGATTACATCACCATTCTCATCAACAAACTTAAGTTTGCTACTCAAGTCTCCCCAAATATTGTATGAAGTTTGAGTACCAAAGTCGAAAATAATCTTTAGTCCAGCAGACAATTCTTTCTCAATTCCCTTCACCTCGCAGTAATAGCGCCGAGTCTGTGCTGATGCCAACATCGGCAGCATCACAATCATAAGAAGAGTGATACATCCTACCTTTAATCTATCCATGTTCTTTGTTCTGTTCATAATGTATTAAAATACCGCAGCAATCCTAGGAATATCCTTCAGACGCTCCAGGAAAGACTTGTTACGCTTAGCCGATAGCAAGTTGTAGTCTGTTTGCAGGGCCAACAGCGGAGCAGGGTCAAGCCCCATGGCTTGGCCGATGAGCAGCGCCATCTCAGCACTTAACGCACGTTTTCCATTCAACAATTCGTTCAACTGACTTGCTGGCACGCCGATACTCTTGGCCAACTGCCGCTGGCTGATGCCACGCGCCTCCAGTTCATCCTTTATCACTTCGCCTGGATGCGTCAGATAGTGCGGTTCCAGGTTGTTTGCAATCATGCGGTCGTCAGTTCCTTCTACGTGTACCATATCTTCTATCACTTATAATGGTTTGACAATTCTGTAATACTTACCACTTCTGCTATTGTCTTGTCACCTTCAAGAATCTCGCGAAACTCTATCCGATATTGGTCGTTGACACGTACCGATGAAAGCCCTTCCTTGTCGCCATGCAACACTTCATAGTGCAGGCCTCCATATTGCACAAGCCCCATTACGTTCGAAAGAGTCTTCATCAGTTCAATCGTACGTGTGTACTTCTTGACAATCTGTGGCTGGAAACGATGCTGTTTGTCGCTCGCCTTACCCTCTTCATAAAGTTCCCTTAGGTATTCTTGCTCAAAGATGACAATCATTGTGGTTTCTATTTTCGCAGCAAAGATACAACTTTATTTTGGTATTCACAAACTTGTGAACAACTTTTTGTGCATTTTATTAAAAAACTGTCACCTTCCCTTTGTTTTTCGAGGGTAGCGTGGTGGTTGATGAGGCTATGTGTGTTCCGATATCATCTTCGGTTGCAAAGTATGGCAGGTTAGGCAGTAAAGTATGGCAGTTTACTGGGGTAAAGTCCTATCGGAACGACCGCAGAGTGCCGTTCCTTGCACCCGAAGATGGCTTCGGAACGACCCGAAGATGACGGCAGTTGGTTTGGAGCCTCCAAACGGGGAGTTTGAAGCCTCCAAACGGTGGGCTTGGAGGCTTCAAACCCATCGCTTGGAGGCTTTTCGCTCGGAAACGAAAAGAAACGGACTTTTCTTTTGCATTTCTCTCATTTATTTCGTACCTTTGCCATCAAAATAATAGACTTACGACTATGATAGAACAGCGAACCATGCTGCCCATCGGCACGATACTCCACGGCACCTATCGCGTGGAGGAATATCTGTCGTCTGGCGGATTCGGCAATACTTACGTGGTGACTAATGTGCAGTTTGATGAGGCTTATGCCATGAAGGAGTTCTTCATGAAGGGCGTCAGCCAGCGCGAGGGGCAGACCACCGTCAGCGTGAGCAATGCTGACAATCAGCAGCAGTTTGAGGCCCAGCGCGAGAAGTTCAAGAAGGAAGCCCGGAGGCTGCGCAAACTGCAGAACAGCCACATAGTGCATGTGCACGACCTGTTTGAGGAGAACGGCACGGCGTACTACGTGATGGACCTGCTCGACGGTGAGTCGCTGTCGGCCAGGATGAAACGCCTGAAGCGTCCGCTGACGGAGCAGGAGGTGCGGGCCGTGCTGCCGCAGGTGCTCGGTGCGCTGAAGGAGGTGCACGCCCAGCAGATATGGCATCTCGACCTGAAGCCTGGCAACATCATGACTGACCACCAGGGGAGGGCGGTGCTCATCGACTTCGGCGCCAGCAAGCAGATGGATGCCTCGCAGGGCTATACTGGCACGTCGACGGCCCTCTGCTATACCCCCGGCTATGCTCCCAGTGAACAGATTGACGGCAACATCAAGCGCATAGGTCCCTGGACAGACTTCTATGCGCTGGGTGCCACGCTCTACAACCTGCTGTCCAACCAGCAGCCGCCATCCACCAGCGACGTGATGATGGAGGGGGCCGACGCCTTCCAGTTTCCGGCATCCGTCAGCAGCGAGATGCAGCAGTTGGTCGTTTGGCTCATGAATGCCCGTCCTGCCAGCCGTCCCCAGTCGGTGGAGGAAATCGAGCAGCAGTTGAATCTTGGCCAGCCCGCTGCCGGGCCTGAGTCTGCTGTGGCTGAGGAGCCCGCTCTACCTGAGGAGCCCGCTGCGGCAGAAGAGGAGGAAACTGTCGGCGGGGAAGACGAAGAGCCAGTCTATGTGGAAGACGAGTCGGCCTATAAATACACTGAGCCAGGCGAATATGTTGACGAAGAAGAGGAGGAGGAAGGAAAGGCCTGGAGGGAGAAGATGACAAACTCCAATAACACGGCTGTACAGATTATAGCCGTAGTGGCTCTTGGCTTAATCCTGATGATGCTTATTCGGGCTGTGATGGAATTTCTTTTGGGTTAGTGGCAAGTGCCGCGAGCCGTGTACCACAAGTGCCGCGAGCGGGACTCGAACCCGCACAACCATTCCTGGTCAAGGGATTTTAAGTCCCTCGTGTCTACCATTCCACCATCGCGGCAACAACTTTCGTGGGCGCGAAAGCGGTTGCAAAGGTACGGCTATTTCTCGGAATAGCCAAATGTTTTGCCAACTTTTTTCGTCTCTGCCTACTCAAACCTAAGGGTGCGAGCCACCGACTTGACCTTGAACTGCGACGGTTCGTCGGCAGTGATATAGGACACAACGGCCACCTTGCTGGTGGGGCGGTTGAACAGCAGGGCCAGTTCCCAGTAGAACTCCATTCTGTTGACGGTGTACTTGGTGACGCGATAGAAGCCGTTGCAATTTCTGTATCTGAGTTCGCCGTCCTCGATGATCTCCTTGGGGTAGGAGGTCAGGTTGGCGTCCTCCCAGTTCGTGTAGTAGTCTTCGAAGTTAGTCATCGAGTTGTCGCTGTCGAAACCGCTGCAGATGTTGAGGTCGCCCTCCTCGGCTGACAGGGCGCGGAGCGAGGTCTGCGAATCGATGACGTAGGTGGTGTCTTCGGTCCACTGCATGTGGGGCAGTCGGTAGATGATGCGTCCGTCGGTCTGCTCGCCGCGCTGCAGATTGTCGACAGTCAGTTCTTTGGAGACGGCAGCAGCGGCATTGTCCTTCAGGTTTTGCGAGAAGAGGATGGCCAGCCCGATGCCAATCAGGGCCAGAGGGATGGCCAGCACTCCGACGACCATCGTCCAGTCGAAGGCCGTCACGCGGCGGTAACTGTGGGGGAAGATGCGCTCCACCTGTGCCGACTGCGAAAGAAACAGATACCAGATGACGGCCCAAGCGAGCGAGCGGACGATCTGGGTGATGCTGCCTATGCCCGACGAGGCGAACTCGCCATTGAGCAGCAGGAGCAGGTTGCTGAGGAAAACCACGACCACGTAGGACTTGCCCAGGAAGACGGCATTGGGCTGCCGCTTCAGGAAGGCGTAGATGGTGTAGGCAGCCAGGGCGAAGAACAACACGCCCATGACGGGATCTCCCAGTGCCATGATGTGTTCGGCCAGGTTGACGCCCCAGTCGATGTCGATGAAGTCGGATATCATCGAGATGGTGCCGCCTATGCCCACTGCCACCAGGAAAAACGCCAGCCAGCCGTGGATGCTCTCCTGGCTGGGTTGCTCGTAGTCTTCGTAATATGCTTCTGCCTGTACGGTATCTTCTTCCATGTCGTTAGTTGTTTACTGTGAGGCGGCCCTCCTGTTGATTATAGATGATGCGCCGATACTGGGTGAGGGCGTGGCCGCGGTCGCCGCTCTTCACGTAACTGTATTCGCCGTAGATGTCGTAGACGCGGCGGCACTTGTCGCACTGCAGTTCCTGCGGCTTGTCGCCCCAGTGCAGTTCGTAGTTGTTGTCGCAGTTGGGGCACTGCAGGTCGTAAGCGCAGAGCACGCCGCCGTAGGTGCGGCCGATGATGAGGCCCTGCTTGTAGCCCATGGCGGCATAACTGATACGCTCGTTGCCGATGGCGGTCGACATGGTCAGGTCGAGGTCCGTCTGGTCGTAGGTGCCTTGGTTGGGCGTCAGTTTCAGGTGGTAGACGCCTCGCTCCATCACGGCCTTGACGATGCAGAAGTCGCCACCCGTCCCGCCGACGGCACGGGTGAGGGCGCTGGTGGGATAGATGTTGGCCTGGAACACGAAACTGCAGTAGGCCGAACTGTACTGGTTGTCGATCTCGCAGGCCATGAGCAGCAGGCCGAGCAGCAAGAGGGTCAGTCGCCGCATGAAGCCAACAGCCGTTCTTCGGCCTGTTCTACCTTCTCGAAGGCGAAGCCTTCAAGCACGCTGTTCATCAGCGCCTCGATGCGGTCGTTGCAGAGGTTGCCTATCGAGCCCTCGTGGGTGTGGTGGATGTCCTTGTTCGGCGTAAAGCGGCCGGCCTCGATGTCGAGCCCCACCTTCTTGTAGGCATCGCGGAAGGGCATGCCCTCGGCAGCCAGGCGGTTCACCTCTTCTACGGAGAACATCGGGTCGTAGCGCGGATCGTCGAGGATGTGGTCGTTCACCTCAATGCGGTTGATGATGTAGGCCGTCATGCGCAGGCAGTCCAGCAGTTCGTCGAATGCGGGCAGGAAGACCTCCTTGATGATCTGCAGGTCGCGGAAGTAGCCCACGGGCAGGTTGTTCATCATCAGCGTGATCTGCTGGGGGAGGCTCTGCAGTTTGTTGCTCTTCGAGCGGATGAGTTCGAAGACGTCGGGGTTCTTCTTGTGAGGCATGATGGAGGAACCGGTGGTGCACTCCTTGGGCAACTTGACGAAGCCGAAGTTCTGACAATTGAACATACAGGCATCGAAGGCCAGTTTGGCCATCGTGCCGGCGATGGTGGCAATGGCGAAGCCCACGTTGCGCTCCATCTTGCCGCGGCCCATCTGTGCATAGACCACGTTGTAGTCCATCGAGTCGAAGCCCAGCAGGTCGGTGGTCATCTGGCGGTTCAAGGGGAACGACGAGCCATAGCCAGCAGCCGAACCGAGGGGGTTGCGGTTGGTCATGCGGTAAGCGGCCTGCAGGAACAGCATATCGTCGGCCAGGCTCTCGGCATAGGCGCCAAACCAGAGACCGAACGACGAGGGCATGGCCACCTGCAGGTGGGTGTAGCCCGGCATGAGCACATCCTTATACTGATTGCTCTTCCGGATGAGTTGGTCGAACAGGTCTTTCACGGCCTCGGCCACCAACTGCAGTTGATGGCGGGTGAAGAGTTTCAGGTCCACCAGCACCTGGTCGTTGCGCGAGCGGCCGGAGTGTATCTTCTTGCCCATGTCGCCCAGACGGCGGGTGAGCATCAGTTCCACCTGCGAGTGAACATCCTCGATGCCTTCCTCGATGACGAACTCGCCGCGCTGAGCCTGCTGGTAGATGCTCTTCAGTTCCTTTAGCAGCAGGGGCTGTTCGTCCTTGCCCAGCAGGCCGATGCTCTCGAGCATGGTGATGTGGGCCATCGAGCCCAGCACATCGTAGGGGGCCAAGTAGAGGTCCATCTCGCGGTCGCGGCCTACGGTGAAGCGCTCTATCTCGGCGTTTATCTCAAAGTCTTTCTCCCAGAGTTTCATACGTAAGGTATTTGTGCCAGTGCATCGGCAATCTTTTCTACTCCGTCTTGAATGGGGCCGCTGACCATGCCGGCCAGCATGAAGGGGATGTCGGCCTTCACCGTGACCTTCATCTTCGAGGTGGTCTCGTTGACGGGAAGCACCTGAATCCAGAGGTTGAAGGGCATGGGCGACTGGGTGGTCTCAAATTTTACGCACTTGGGCTCTTCGCGCTCCACGATGCGCAGGGTGATCTGTCCCACGGGGTCCACGCTGACGGTCACCGAGTCCTGGTCGAAGGAGAAGTCCTTCACCTTGTCCTCGGGCACTCGGTCACGAACGCGCTCCAGGTTGTTCAGATCGCTGATGTTGCGGTAGACGGCCTCCTGGGGATAGGGAATCTGCTTGATGCTGCTTTCAAATTTCTTCATAATCCTTGTTCTATATTATACCTTCCAGGTGCTGGGGCTCTTGCGCCACTCCTTCAGTACCTCTATCTCGTCCGGCTTGATATAGCCAGTCTCTGCGGCCTGCTCCAGCACGGCATTGTAGTCGCTGAGGGTGATCAGACGCACGCCAGCCTCGCGGAAAGCCTCTTCGGCCACGGGGAAGCCATAGGTGAACGAGGCCACCATGCCCACCACCTCGACGCCATACTCACGCAGGGCTGCCACAGCCTTCAGACTGCTGCCGCCAGTGGAGATCAGGTCTTCGACGACCACCACCTTGGCGCCCTTCTTCAGTTCGCCTTCCACCTGGTTGCCCATGCCGTGGTCTTTCGGCTTCGGACGCACGTAGCAGTAGGGCAGGCCCAGTTCCTCGGCTACCAGTGCACCTTGGGCAATGGCGCCGGTGGCCACGCCGGCCACGGCTTCGGCCTCAGGGAACTGCTCCTGTATGGTGTGACACAGTTCGAGTTTGACGAACGAGCGCAGGCTGGGGAATCCGAGCGTCTTGCGGTTGTCGGTGTAGATGGGCGACTTCCAGCCGCTGGCCCATGTGAACGGGTCGTTGGGCTGCAACTTGATGGCTTTGATGTCCATCAGTTTCTGAGCGAATTGTTTCTTGATGTCCATTTGTATGTTGTTTGCAGTTTCAGCGTGCAAAGTTACGAAAAAACGAGAGCAATGCAAAAGAAAAACGCATTTTTCTTTTCATTGCCGAGTGCAAAGTAAGTTCGGTGTAGCCAAAGTTACGAAAAAAGCTTGTAACAAACGAGGGATTTTGGAAGATTAACGCAATTCGACCGTAAATAAAGGCATTTAGGGGAAAATCGAGGAAGTTCAAAAATCGGGATTACGCAAAATTGGGAGGATTGGTGAAGAAGT
>JAFUUL010000107.1 GCA_017483805.1 Prevotella sp. | reverse complement strand
GCGTAGGGCACGGTCCATCCCTGCGGTGCGAAGCCGCCCCAGCGGTTCAGGCTGTTGGTGTAGTTGCTCACCATGTACCAGTCCACGTTCTGCGTTGCGTCGGTGTATCTGCTGAATACCGAGAAGGCGTTCTGGTGGTCCCAGTCGTAAGGCACCTTGTCCGACATCTGCGGCGTGCCGTTCTGGTAGGCGCGGGCGCGGTAGAGGTTGCGGGTGTAGATGTAGTCGTTGATCTTCACCAGCGGATACTCTATCTGCTCGCCGTTGTCGCTCATGATGAGGGTGTAGGGCTTCGGGGCGGTCCTCAGGTACTCGTTCTCGCTGAAGTTCTCGTCGGGTTCCAGCGTGAGGTGGTTGCCGCGCAGGTAGGCCACGTTGTAGCCGCCGAGTCTGGAGCCCTTAATCTGCGTGATGAGCGGCGTGGTGGGGTCGTCCACCTGTCCCCAACTGACGTAGTAGGCGTAGGAGTCCTCGTCGCCGCAGAAGATGCCGAGGTTGTAGCGCGGCTTGCCGTTGACGACGGGATAGATGACGTTGACGCGCTTCGATGAGTTGATCAGCGGGATGAACTCAGAGCAGACGCGGGCCACGTGCGTTCCGTTGCTGAGGAAGATGTCCTGGATGAGCGACTCCGTGGTGTTGGCATTGGTCAGGTCGACGATGGGGTCGATGATGGTGGGCGCGATGTCGATTTGGCTCTTGGGCTTATACTTATCGATGATGCTGGGGTCGGGCATGAGTTTGCGCTCGTACCAGTCCTTGAAGGCCTGATAGCGGGCCTCGCCGTCCACGCCGTCCTCCTCAAGCGTCAGGTCGCGGTCGATGAGTTCGTAGAGGGGCACGAGGTTGTCTTCGCGCTGGAAATCGACGAGCACCACGTTCTTCAGTGCGTCCTCACGCTCGGAGGCGCTGGTGCCCGTGGGGGTCATTGAGCGGATCCAGGCATCGGCCGCTGCCTGATACTCGGTGGCGTTGTCGTCAATCTGCACGTTCAGTTCCGAGTCATCCACAAGGTCGTCGGTGGTGCCGGCTCCCTGGCGCGCCTTGGTCATCGTGCTGAGTACGGAGTTGAGGGCTTCGAAACTGCCGTCGTCCTTACTGCCGCCGCGCAACTCGTAGGCAAAGTAGAAGGCGTTCTGGTTCTTCGACTGTGCGTGAGCCCACTGGGCCTTGGTGTTGGATGAGAGGTCGCTGCTGAAGGGTCCGCTGTAGGTCACTTCGAGTGCCACGCTGGCGTTGTAGGCCGTGGTGATCTTCGATGTGTTGGCCGTCACCTGCGTATGCAACTGACCGCCCAACTGACCGCCCACGACGAGGTGGGTGCCGTAGTTTTTCACCATTTCGGCAAAGCCTTCGTCGGTGGTAGGATACTTGAGGCGCACCTTGTTGCGGATAGTACGGGGTATGCCGTTGATGTCGTTGTAGGCCTCATCGGTCATTCTCTCCAGGATGACGTCGTCCAGCGGTTTGTTGAATGATGCCGTGCAGGTGATTGCGTTGACGTCCATCCATGCAAACTCGTTGCTGGCAGTGTTCTTCTGTCCGCTGTTGAACTTGGCATCTACGCTGACGCTCAGGCCCCAGCCAGAAGCCCCGGCGTGCATGGAGGCATTCAGTTTGCGGGCCATTTCCTCGACGCTGGCCCCGCTCTCCTCGCGCGTCTCCACCTTCAGGGTGTTGAAGTCGTAGACGAGTTCTTTTTCATCGTACATCTCGTCAACGGCAAGGATGGGGGTAATCATGCATTCACTCCCGGCATAGCCGTTGAAGATGTTGTAGCCGTAGCCGATGCCGCGTGCCTTGTTACCAAAGGCAATCTCCTCGGAGTCGTTGGTGTCGGAGCCGCGCTTCTGGGTGATGGTCTGGGCGATGTTCTTCGACTCGTCCTTGGGGAACGTAATCTTCAGTGTGGCCTGTCGGGGCGACTGGGTGGGGTTGTCGAGCATGACCACCTTCAGCGTGGCGGGGCCAATGCCCTTCTTGGGATAGACGTAGGCGGGCTGGTTGAATGCCTCCTCGTCCCACTCTATGGTGGCGGTCCACTCGGCGTCGGCGTCGGTCACGAGGTTGAAGGGGGTGGCATAACTGTATGCCTCCATCTGTCCGAGCACGGTGGTGTTGCCGTCGAGCCGGGCCTCATTGATGCTGTACTTGTCGTCGTCGGTACAGGCGGCGACCACAGCGCCCATGGCCATGGCGGCCACGAGCATGCGGAAATGTTTGACTGTTGTTCTCATTTTGTTTTGTTAATTATAATTGTGAAACAATACGTTGATATGTTCTTACCAGGCCGTGCGCCATGTGGGGAAGTTGAGGGGTTCGCCGTTGAGGAACCAGCATTTTACAGGCACGCCACTCTTGTAGCAGTTGGCCCAGATGATATTCATGGTTTGATTCCTGAATTCGTCAAGATTCTCTTCTGCGGCTGTGCCATCCGTATCACTCCAGTCGTGTCGGGCTATCTTGGTGAGCCGTAGCCCGTCGACGGTGGTGTCGGAGTATTCGTTCTCGCCATGGTCATAGACGCGTGTCATGCGGAACATGAGTATGGGTGCTTTCCACATGTCGCTGACGAAGGAGCGATATTCCCATGCCGTGCGATAGTAGAGGCAGTTGCGCACGTCAAGCACGCGGTCGTCGGTTTCGGTGCGCGGCTGGCGGGGCGACGAGTCGCCATTGTTCATGAGGTTATCGTTAGGCACCAATGGCTGGCGTACATAGGTGTCCTCGGCAAAGGATTCCACCATTTGCTTGCTGGCAATGTCCTGCAGGTAGATGGGAAGGGTGCTGTAGGCGTATTGCTCGTAGAACTGCGTGGTAGCATTGGGCGAGGCCGGGTAGAGGTCGGAGAGATAGTAATACATGTTCTGTCCCTCCACCTGGTTGTTTCTGATCCATCGCAGCAGTCGCTGCTTGCCCGAGCCGTCGTCGTAGGCAATGCTGGCAGCCAGGGTTGCCTGGCGCGGGTCGCCGCTCTGAGCAAAGATTTTCTGGAAGAGGTCGCGCATCTCCACATCGCAGTATTCCAGCACGTTGGCCCAACTGACGCCAAACTTTGCGTAGGTTCCCCTGGTCATCCATTGCTCCTTGGTCAGATGACTTCGATCAGTGGTACTGTTGTAGAACATCTCCAGGAAGTATGCGCCTCGGATGGCCTGCTTGAGCGTAGGCAGGTTGGTGGCCTTCCTACGGTCGTTGCTGACGGTGATGCCTTCGAAACTGATGAGTTCGCTGTAGGGCGACTTCTCGCCTACGTCTATACCGTTATCGGGGTTGCCGGCCTGGTTGATGACGAACCAGCGGTGGCCGTTCTGGTCTTGCAGGATTTCGCCGTACTGATAGTAGGGTATGCCCGAGAAGTCGCCAATGCCTTCGCGCGGCTCGATGTTCTTCAGGTTGTCCAGGTCGAGGTTGTCCACATCGGCATTATAGACAAAGACGTCGCGGCAGTTGGGCAGTCGCTTGTACTTGTCGAAGGAGGCCGGGGTCTCGGCACTGCCCTTGGCCAGCGTGGCTCCGGTGGCGTAGCGGCAGATCCACATCTTGCCGTTGCCGCCGGTGATGCGGGCGTCGCTGATGTAGTGATTGCGGCTCAGTGCGTAGACGTCGAAGGAGGCGGCATCCCATGTGGAGGATGAGTTGTAGTAGCGCGCGGTCTTCAGGTTGGTGCCGGCATATTCGGCCACGGGCAAGATGATGTTGTTGCCGCTCATCGAGGGCGAGTTGTAGACGAGGTGCAGGCCGTACTGCTCCAGTTCCTGCCGCATCTGCTGCTTGGTGAGTCCGAAGATTTCCTGGAACACGCGGTCGGGCATGCCCTCGTTGACATTGCTGAAGAAGGAGGCGTTGTGGTACTTGAAGGTCTTGTCGTAGTGGAAGTCCTTGAAGTATTTCAGCGTCTTCCAGTCGGCGGCCAGGTTGGCGGCCCACGTATTCGAGGCCGTTATGGCATAGACCAGTTCGGCCAGGTTCTGCATGTGCTCCTTGTTGGTGCCCAGGCTCTTGGGCATGGTGTGGCTCAGTTTCTGGCCGTTGACGGTCTTGTTGACGGTCTTCACGTTGGCAGATGGCAGTTTGCTGAGCGTTATCCAGTGGCTGTCGCCCTTGCTCTCGGGGCCGAAGGCAGGCCGCACGCAGATCCAGTAGTCATACTGGCCGTCGGCGTTCAACTTCTGCACCACGTCGCCGAAGCGGTAGTAGGCCGTGCCCTTGAACGAGCCGTTCTCGCCCATCTGCTCAGGCGACTTGTAGATGATCTGCGACAGTCCGGGCATCTGCTTGATGCTGATGTCGACGGTGGCCAGCGACTGCCCGCCCGTGCGGCGGTAGGTGAGCGAGCCCACGAGGGGGGTCTGGTAGGTGTACTCGGTGGTCGAGGCGTTGACGGCGGCTCCCGTGAGTTGTGCGAAGCGCTCGGCGGCGGTCTCCACGTCGGCGGTGGAGACGACGCGGACGGCGGCGTTAGTGGCGTCGGCCTCGCCGATGGACGGCTCGTAGGTGGCGTTCTGCCAGTCGTCGGGCATCACGTCGTCGGTCAACTGGCCCACCACGTCCCAGAACGTGGCGGCATCGGCCATGTCTTGTTCGGCCTGCTGCTCGGCCTGTTGCTGTTTCTCCTCCTCGGAGAGTTCCTTGTCGTCGTCCTTACAAGAGGCGACGCTCATGCTGAGGCCCCCGATGAGGGCGACCATCAGCCAGTAGTTCATTTTTCTTTTCATTTGTTGTGTTAAAAACATTATTTTGATGTTACTATATAATCACTCAGGTCGTTGGTGTAGACGGAGCCGTAGTTCTCGATGTTGTAGAGCGACACGTGGCTGCCGCTGGTGGAGCGGGCCAGCGAGTAGTAGAGGTCGCGCAGGGTGACGTCGGGCTGCTGGCTGATGATGTTGCGGAAGGTGCGGGTGAAGGCGTTGGAGAGGAAGGTGCGCATCTCTGTGTCGTAGACGTCGGCCTTCGATGTCTCGTAGGCATTGGCGGCGGTGAGCACCAGCAGGTTGGGCAGACCGGTGAGGGCCTCGCCCCACTTGCCGCTGTAGCAGGTCTCGACGGCCATGAGCATGCGGCGGTACTGCATCTGCCCGACGGTGCTGCGGATGAGTCTGGAGCCGAACACGCGGCGGGCATCCTCGTCGCCCCAGATGGGGCCGTCGTCATCGTCGCCGTGGCCGCTCCAGAAGAAGAACACATTGTCGCGGACGGTGGGGCGTATGACGCTGGGCAGGCGGTCGGAGGCCCGGCCCAGCAGGATGTCGGCCAGGTCGTCGGGGCTGCTGAGGTCGCTGAAGTGGTAGTCCACCTGCAGGTTCTTGTGTAGGTCGGCATTGACCAGCGGGTTGGCGGGGTCGGGCTGGCTGGCCCGCTCCACGAAAATCTGTCCAGGGAAGGGATTCTGCGGGGCGTCGGCCAGGTTGTCCTCCACGATGAGGACGATGTGGTCGTCGTCGTAGCCATAGTGGCGCAGCCCCTGATAGATGGCCAGCGCATCGGCCTGGTGGCGGTAGTTGGTCCACTTGGTGGAGGGGCTGATGACCACCGCCCACCGCTCTTCGGTAGCGGGCAGGTCCTGTCCGGCATTGGCTCCCAGGTCGTCGTCGTACTCATGCACCTTGTGCTCCCAGTCCCAGATGCTCTGCATGCCGAAACTGCCGTCGGGCGTGGTGGAGAGGGTGGCGAAGGGGATGATGGCGCTGCCGTCGCCTGCCGACTCCCACAGCAGGTAGAGCGTGTTGAGGATGGAGGTATGCGTCTGCGAGTCGAAGTCGAGGGTGCCGCTGGCCCCGTGCAGGTTGGGCATGACGCCTTGCTCCGTCAGCATGAAGGCGGTGGCCAGTCCGTAGCCTATCCAAAGGGTCTCGGTGCTGCGGCTGCTGTTGGCCAGCAGGGCGCGCATCCAGTCGCTGAGCACCGGGCCGTAGGGGGCTGTCTCGAAGGCCACGCGGCGCTGGTCGATATACAGTTCCTCGGGGTCGGCGGCGTAGGCCTGCGCGGCTCGTCCGAGGGCGATGATGCTCAGGGCGTCGTACACCTGGGCAGCGCAGAAGGGTGGAAACTCGCCGTGCAGTGCCTGGTAGTTCTGTACGTAGCCGTCGGACGAGGATCCTACGGGATAGGTGCCGCGGACGTTGTATTGGAGCACGTCGTCGGTCAGTCCTGTGTCGGTCACGTAGACGCGTGGTATCAGGTGCTTGCTGTCGGGCGTGCCGGCCATGGCCTGCACAAACCGCTTGTAGGCACTGAGCACCTGACTGTAGTTGTCGGGCCGTCCGAGGGCAATGATCAGCGCCACGGGCTTGGTGGGGGAAGCATTGTCGACCAGGTGCTGGTAGAACTCCGTGAAATTATCGCCGGACTGGAACTCGTGTATGCCGCCGCTGACGGGCTGTAGGCCGAGTTCGGTGGCCAGGAAGCCGAACCAGTCGCGGTAGGACTGGCCGTAGGTGTCGTCGCTATAGAGCAGTGCCACGCGCTCGTGTCCCTGTGCCTGGATGGCAGAGAGCAGCACCTCGCACTGGGTGATGTCGCTCTCGATGAGGAAGAACGAGTTGGTCTGCGTGGCCTCGCTGCGCTGCAACTCGGCACTGGTGCAGGGCATCAGCACCGGCAGGCGCATCCGCTGGGCCTGATTGAGCACGGCGCGGGCATGGTCGCTGTAGTAGGGGCCTATGATGGCGTGGCAGGTGTCGGGCTGCACGTAGGCGGCATCGCCTTGGCCGGGGTTGGTCAGGGCGTAGGCCAACTTGGTCAGGTCGGCGTTGTCCTCGTCGTGGTAGCGCAGGTTCAACTTCATGCGCTTGGTGCATTTCTCCTGTGCCTTGTCGATGTTGCGCAGGGCATCGTCGATGGCGGGCTGAAGACTCTTCATCACGCTGCCGGGCAGGATGACATCAACATTGACGGTCACCACCTCCTGGGCCGGCTGGGTCGGGGACGGCTGAGGGTCGTCATCGCTCTGGCAGGAAACAAGGGCGAGGAGGGCTATACCTATTATATTATATATAATGTGTCTCATCTTCTGGGTCATGC
>JAFUUL010000080.1 GCA_017483805.1 Prevotella sp. | reverse complement strand
TGATTATCTTTGCAGTCGAAATCTCATAGAGACTGACCATAGATTATTAACTCACCAAATAAATACTAAAGCAATGTTGAAAGGTAATCAGACAATTTTGAGACTCATGATGGCCCTGGCCATCGCATTCGGCGTGGAGGCCACGGCCTCGGCACAGTTAGGCGGACTTCTGAAGAAGGCCAAACAGAGCGTCACTGACAAGGTCAAGAAGACCATCAGCGACACAAAGGAAGAAGCCACGACCTCTGTACGGCAGCAGGTCGAGCAGACTGCCGAAGAAACGACAGATGTCAATATTGGTTCTTCCGATGAATCTGCTCCGTCCGAAAACAACACGCAAAGTGCCAATTACTCGGAAGAAGAACTGCCTCTGGCAAGTCAGACATCGTGGACTATCAATGGTGACCAGAAGGCCATCGCACAGCAGGCCGAATATCTGGCTCTGCAGATGCAGAACTCGATGAAAAAGGGTTGGCAAGGGCTCGACTTCAAGTCATACTGTGAACTGAAACTATCGGCTCAGCCTCTGCTTTTCGTTATTGATGCCCGTATCGAGTTAGGCGGATATACGTGGGACATGAAGCAGTCAAAGCCCAGAATTGAAAACGTCGTTTGGAACTTCAAGAATGTGGCTTGGAACGGAATGCCTGGCAAGATGACTTCCGAGGTGCCCCTGACACTGCAGCAAACGCAATTCATTATTGATCGCGGTCTGACGTTTAGTGATCCCGTGGCT
The DNA here is from genome assembly GCA_017483805.1 of Prevotella sp. Taxonomy (GTDB): domain Bacteria; phylum Bacteroidota; class Bacteroidia; order Bacteroidales; family Bacteroidaceae; genus Prevotella. The sequence goes on along the minus strand of JAFUUL010000080.1, from coordinate 3,043 downwards.
CGTGCTGCATACTTTGATATGGCTTACACCTACATGCAGATTGTGATGGACAAGGTGAATGGCTCTGAGAGTGAATGGGCCGGTGTGGAAAGCGGACTAAACAAATTGTTCTCTACGATGGATGCACAATACCGTGAGCGCTTCCCCTTCACCACCGTTACGCTTGACAACGTGAAAGCCAACAATACCAGTGGTTCGAAGATGAAAAAGAAGATGATGCTGCTGATCGCCTATATAGACGCAGCAAAAGATGGCCAGTATGGCACAATGCCTGCCAGCCAGAATGCATCTTACGAGAAGAACGTACTGGACGAAATCCGCGTACACCGCTCTTGGTGGGGCACCCCTGTCAAGGCTTCTGTCAGCGGCGTCACCAGCACGCGAAAGAACAAACTTGGTGTTGTGACACACCGCCATCGCCAGGTAACCGTACTTTGCGAAGATCAGGGCTATAAGGTGATACGCGAGTTCACGATGTCTGAAGAAGCGCAGGGCAACAACTCTTGGGGTGGTTTCCGTCTGACCGGTGCAAGTTACGAACAGGATGTGCCTGTAAAACTTATGAAGTAACCTCAAAGGTTAGCATATTGTTTTTATACTTTTTTGCCCGACAATGAAGTATTGTCGGGCAAAAATTTGTGGAATCATCGGGACTGGTTTCTGATTATCAAACGGACAACAAGAAAAAGAGACAAGACAGATATGACTTTAGAAGAACTGAGAGCATTGTTCAGCGATATGCTGAGCAAGGATATGCGACCCATGCTGTGCGACACGGAGATACCGCTCTACGACACCTCTGTGCCGTGCGGCGAACCGACCATGGGCTACAGTGACCTGGTGGAGACGGAACTGCTCCCCAAGGAACTGCTGTCGATGCACCCGGAGTTCATGGTTCCCGTCAGGGGCGACTCGATGAAGGATGCAGGCATCGTGACTGGCGACATCGTGAAGGTGATAGCCGACGTGACGCTCTATGACGGCGACATCGTGCTGGCCTGCATCGACGGCGAATACACGCTGAAGAGTTACTGCGAGGACGAGGATGGCCTGCACTGGCTGGTGCCTCAAAACGACAACTATTCCCCCATACTGCTGGACGGCAAGACCAACGTGAGAATCTACGGCCGCGTGAAGGAGATCGTGAAAACGGCACCGAGGGTTGCCTACCGGCAGTGTATGGAGGCCATCCGGAAAATGAAGAAAGCAATGACCATCGAGCCCGCCATTACGCCACAGCAGGTGGACATCTACGGCGTGAAGTCTGAAAAGGATACAGAGACATGGGAGCCTGATGCCGAGGCTGTTGACAAGTGTTTCAAGTTCAAGGGGGATTTTGTGATACAGAGTGTCCGTGACCTTGTCACAGACTTCTATCATGGCAACAATGCCAACCTCGCCCTCATGGAGGTGACGCTGTTTCATCACCAGCAGTTGAAAAGGAGAAACTCGCACAAGGCTTTCGTGATGGCTCTGGCAGCATGGAACCTTCTGAGCATAGCCGACGATGAGGAGTTCGGGAAAATGGTAAGGGGCATTATGGACAAGTACAGAAGACTGCCGGAGGAAGGCTACAAGGCATGGGACGATCATCATAAACTTGACCGACAGGCCTGCGAAAGAATGGGTGGCAAATTGGGCCCGACCATGAAATATCAGGGATAAGAACATGAGCATTTGATAGAAAAATCGAGTTACACTTGGTTTATTCAAAATAAAAATGTAACTTTGCAGCCAACAACAAAGATATAAAGCGATGTTGACTCCATATAAGATAAATGCCTATTGCGAAGAATTCAAGCCGGAGTGGGCTTGCGAAATGCCTGTAGGCTGTCCACCAGAAGACGTGTCAGTTCCCAGCGAGCATCCGTTTTTCCGCTTGGCCAGTCAGGCGGATTCTTATACGGCTGATGATTTCAGGTCGTACGCCGAGGCAGACCCTCTACGAAACTGGGGCGAGAGACTTCCATTGGCTGTGGGACTGTCACTGATCGACAATGAGGCCAAAGCCCGTAAGAATCTGAAACTCCCAATGTTTCGCCAGTTCAAGGGCATCATTGCCATAACTCTGAATCCGACTGATGGCGTGGTGAAACAAACGGGCGTGCATCTTTCCCATTATACTTGGTGGAGGACAAAATCGTTCCAAATGTCGAACTTAACAATGCTACCGTTATGAGACCGCTAACTTTGATTAATACCCTCGAATATTATGATGTGCCACAGATACTGGTGGCTGCCGATGCAACAGGCACCAACTATCTCTGCACGCTATATAAGAATGATACAGAGAATGGCTATCTCTATTTGGGAGTACAGATTTCCGAACCTCGGTTGATGGCATTTATCGGTGGTCAACTCGACCTTCGTGAGGCATATGTTCATCCTGAAGTGGAGAATGCCTTGTATATTGTTACTGCCAAGCAGGAGGTGCTGACGGCAACTACAATTCTGCAACCACAAGATATTTCTGAGGACATGCTGCCTCAGGCAGGTTATTTATACGATGCAACCGATCTGGCTGACGAGGCTGAGTCTCAGACGGACACTTATCAGTTGGAAGTGCCTGCTCACGACCGCATCACATTCTCAACTCTTATCAGTCGTATGGGATGGCGTGCATTGTCTTTACGTAATGTATTAAAAGGGAAGGCGGCGATTTTTTAGTATAGAGCGAAAAAAGCATCTCTTTCTTCTCTTTCAAAAATCTCTTTCTGTCTCTTTCTATCTCTTTGCTCTCTTTATCGGCTGATAGAGAGGGCTTTTTGTTTCTTGCTTAGCGGCCTGGTCTTAGCCTTTTTTCGTACCTTTGCAACAAGACGAGGGCCCCCGTCGATACTGATTTATTATGACAGATTAAATTATGGACGAAGAGAGGAAGAAGAAGCGCAAGAAGAAGCCAGCCGCCGAGGGCGGCACGGAGGCGCGGGAGCACAAGGAAAACTACAAGGCCTACCTGGCCACGGTGGAGGACATTGAGCGGTTCCTGAGCGACAACGTGATGCTCAGGCACAATGTGGTCACGGGGCGGGCGGAGTGCAGG
>JAFUUL010000079.1 GCA_017483805.1 Prevotella sp. | reverse complement strand
TATCTCGAAAAGAAAGGAGATAAAAATATTTTACGTCTTGTGAGAACCATAAATCAGCGGCAGGCATTCCTTGGACTCTGGAGAACAACTGAAAACTTTGACATCACCCGAACTAATTGGGCCTAACGACCGATTTGGGTTTAACGGCGTGGCCGCCCACAAACCCTTGCACACGTGCGGGCCAATCAGTACCTTTGCAAAAACAAGGTGCACTTACTGCACTTACTGCACTTACAGAGTGCCGAGTTATGAAAATATCTCCCATAAAAGCCCATGCCGGCAACTACCCTGAGGACACGCAGGGCTGCACCCTCGTAGGCTGGAATCGCAAGCGTGGCATGGTGGTCAACTCCCGCTCCGCCCTCCAGCAACTCATGCTCCGCCTCACCGCCGCCCAAGAGCGCGACGAGGCACTGTGGACAACCATCGAGTAAGCGTTCACATCTGAAATATTAACTTAGTATTTACGCAAAAACCGTTCAATTATGAACTTACGGTTAATCTTAGTTAAATTATCCTGGTGGATTAGACCTCCATGGATAATAATTTGTATCTTTGCAGGCATGAATGCAACACTTGACGCACAGTACCAGACGCCGGCAAGGATTATACTATTCTTGGGCCAGCGCTACAAGGCTACCCGCATTGCACTCCGAATCACCCAACAGGAGGTGGCCAACAAGACTGGCATTAGCCTAAGTACCATCCGCAGATTCGAAAACGGGCTGACCTTCAATCTGACGCTGGCCCATTTCATCGCCTTGCTGCAGGCCATCGGCTTTGCAGACAACCTAGAGGAGACCATCCCAGAGGTTCTCGAAGATCCAAATATGATATATCGCGAACAAAACAAACAACGAAAACGAGCCGGTCATGGAAAACGTAGTATTAGTTAAAATATGGGGGATGCCCGTGGGCACCATCATGTGGGACTATCGCAGGAAACGGGCTATCTTCAGTTACGACAAGGAGTTCTTAAACGGCGATATTGACATAGCACCGCTGACAGCCTCCATCCACAATCCCAGATACAGCCTGCCCTTTCTGGGAGAAACAGACAGGGACATCTTTTCGGGGCTACCTGCCTTCATCGCAGACTCGCTGCCCGGTGGATGGGGCAATGCGGTCTATAATGCATGGGTGGCGGAGCATCACCTAAGGTCGACAGAGATTACCCCGATAGACAAACTAGCCTTTATCGGGAAGCGCGGCATGGGTGCACTGGAATTTGAACCGGCCATTCCAGTCGACGAGAACAGAGACATCGCGCTGAGCGACCTCTACCTGCGGGCCAAAGAGATTCTGGCCAGCCGCGAACAAGTGGTGGCCCAGCCCAGCACATTGAGTATGGACCTTCTCTACGAGGTTGGCACTTCTGCTGGTGGCAACCACGCCAAAGCCATCATCGCCCGAAACGACAAGACCGGAGAGATACGCTCTGGTCAGGTGGAACAGACTGCCGACTACACCTATTATTTATTGAAGTTTGCAGAGCACAAACACTATCCGCTGACGCAAATTGAGATGGCCTACTACGACATGGCCACAGCATGCTCCATCTGCATGATGCCCTCCCAACTAATTGAGGTCGACGGAGACTACCATTTCCTCACCGAGCGCTACGACCGTCAGGAGGGCCAGAAATACCACACGCAGACCCTGGCAGCCATGATGCCCGAGGCATCGTCCTATGAAGACCTGCTCGATGTGTGCATCAGACTGAGCCTACCCTATGCCGAGATAGAAGAGACCTATCGCCGGGCCGTATTCAACATACTGACCACAAATGTCGATGCACATATCAAGAACTTCTCATTCTACATGAGGCAGGGCGGCAGTTGGCACATCACCCCAGCCTACGACCTGACCTTCTCATGCTACAATCCTGGCAACTGGTATGATCCCGCTCACTATCTCAGTCTGAACGGCAAAACCATGGACATCCGTAAGGATGACCTCATGACACTAGGCCGCCTATACAATATCAAGAATCCGGGTGCCATTATCAACGAGTGTGTCGAGGCCGTCATGACATTCAGGGATGCCGCAGCAAAATACGGTGTGGAAGAGCCATGGATTGACCGTGTGGAGCGCCACTTCGCCGAGATGTCGCCCGACCTGCTCTCATCGCTCCACTTATACCAACCTCATGTATTCAGTTACATGACCGACGAGGGCATCCACGTGGAGGATGCCCAATGGGAGGAGATGGGCAACGGCGCCATGCGCCTGACCGCCCTACTCAACGGCACACCCTATCGCACCACTGTGAGCCCCAAGTCGCCCCGCGGCCAGCAGGTTGCCGCTGCCGGTGGTCCAAAAATGAACCTCGAATCCCTAAAGGCCTTCATCGCCGACCTGCTCCTGCCGAAGTATCACTGAATGGGAAGTACTGGTGTACTTTCCATTCTACTTTAAAGCGATATAACCTATAGACTTCTTATGTGTCGTGAAAGAACAATTATATGATTTAAAAAAGTCTTCAAGGTCCTTCTCCGAAACATTCTCGTTAGGCTCGCTTATTATGGCGACATAACTATTGTCATCATATTGTTTTAAACCTTCAATCTGCAGATTATATGATTTGAACATTGAGGACACTTAGCGGCAGTGCGCTCTTCTACCATTTCCTTTACAATCAAGAGGGCTCCACAATGGGGCAATTATGAGTGAATGTTTGCATCTAATTTTGTTTTAGGTTATTGATAACTTTTGAGGTGGCAAAGATACGTCTTTATCTTCACATCTCCAAACAATTATCCAAAAAAGATTATCCAAAATGGATAAAATGATTTTGGTTCTTCTGCAATTTAGTTGAAGAACCACCCATTTCAGTATAAGTCAGGTAACAAAATTTGCCCGGCGATGAAAAATTGTCGGGCAAAAACTTGCATTCGCCTGATTTTTTTTGTATCTTTGCAGTATGAAACAGGAGGAGGTGATGACAGGTGACAGATGACAGATGTATTTTGAAAAAAGCGTTCGCGTACCGCGCGCGCACGCGGTACGCGCGTAAAAATCTTTAAATACATCTGTCATCTGTCACATCTGTCACCTGTCATAATCAACAATAAAATAGAAAGAATATCGGCAAGTAACGGCATCTAAGGGTGCTCCGAGCGTTATCTTCGGCTCCAAACGATGGCACTTTAGGGAGTAAGGTGTGGCACTTTACCAGGGTAAAGTCCTATCGGAACGAGCCCGACTTCCCATCGGAACGACCCGTTTGGAGCCTCCATTCACATCGTTCAGAGCCTCCAAACAACCATTATTGTTTCAACTTGAAAGACTGCTCGATGCTGTTCAGATCTTCGACAAAGGCCTTGTCGACCTTCAGGCGCTGCTCGATGGCGGAGCAACTGTGGAGCACGGTGCTGTGGTCGCGGCCGCCGATGAGTTGGCCAATGCGGGAGGCTGGCATCTTGGTGTGCTTCTGGGCCAGATACATGGCCACCTGGCGCACCTGCACGAACTCGCGCTTGCGACTTTCTGCTGGGACACGCCGAAGTGCTGGCAGACCTTTTCCAGAATGTCGTCGATGGTGAGCGGATGATTGTCGACCTTGACGGAACGCTTGATGATGCGCTCGGCCAGATGCATGTCGACATTGGAGTTGTAGACGATGCTATAGGCCATGAGCGAATTGAGCACGCCCTCCAGGTCGCGCACGGAGCCGTTGGCGGTCTGGGCGATGTACTGGATGACCTCGGCTGGAATCTTCAGGCCGTCGCGACGGCACTTGGCATTGAGGATATCGATGCACAGTTGCATGTTGGGCTTCTCCAACTCGGCAATGAGACCGCAGGAGAAACGGGTGAGCAGGCGGTCCTTCACACCAGTGAGGTCCACGGGAGGACGGTCGCTGGCCAGGATGATCTGCTTGCCCAGACGGAACAGGTGGTCGAAGATGTGGAAGAAGGTGTCGAGGGTCTTCGGCGAACTGACCCACTCCTGGATATCGTCGACGATGAGCACGTCGATCGACTGAAAGAAGTTGATGAAGTCGTTGGTGGTGTTCTGACGCACGGAGTCGGTGAACTGCACCTGGAAGAGGCGGGCCGACACATAGAGCACGCGCTTCTGGGGATAGAGTTTCTTAGTGCGCACGCCGATGGCATTGATCAGATGGGTCTTGCCACAGCCGGACGGGCCGAAGATGAAGCAGACCCTTCAGGCCGTCTTCGAGAAAGCCCAGCCTATGGACGCAATCTGGGAAATGGAAGGAGAAGTGAGAAAACGCATAAGCAACAAAAAAGGCGGTTAACGGGTGATAACCCTGAAAAGATGTTAAACATTCGTTATACCCTCCTTTTACCTCTAAAGACCGTTTGCCGAAATCTTTGTAGTTTTGCACCCGTAGACGGAAACACCGTTTGCGGGTGCACTCTTTTTCTTACAACTTCAAAAAAAACCACAAAGACGATTATGAACATCACATTAACACGCATCGCCAAGCAGGCCAACTACACCATCGGCCGTCTCTGTCTGGACGGCGAGTACCTGTGCGACACCCTCGAACCCAAGTACCGCAACCTGAAGAAGGAGAAGAAAGTGCCCGGGCGCACGGCCATTCCTGCGGGCACCTATCGGGTGCTCATCACCAAGTCGTATCGTTTCCGCCGCTGGCTGCCCCTGCTGATGGACGTGCCCCAGTTCCAGGGCATCCGCATCCATGCCGGCAACTACCCTGAGGACACGCAGGGCTGCATCCTCGTAGGCTGGAACCGCAAGCGCGGCATGGTGGTCAACTCCCGCTCAGCCCTCCAGCAACTCATGCTCCACCTCACCGCCGCCCAAGAGCGCGACGAGGCACTGTGGATAACAATTGAGTAAGCGTTCATCTATGAGATACATCAGACCGCCTCCTTAGATAAGCGTAATTGCTTAATATTTCTTAAATAACGGAATGCGACGGAAGAAAAATTTGGAGGACTCGCTTGGATTATGTAATTTTGCATTATGCAATTTTGCATAATGCAAACGAGAACGATGAATATGAAGCCGTTGAACAATCCGTTTATCATAGGGAAATATGTCAGTCAGGAGTACTTCTGTGACAGGGAGAAGGAGTCAGACACGCTCGTGCACCACATCACCAACGGGCGGCATGTCACCATCATGTCGGAGCGTCGTCTGGGCAAAACGGGGCTGATAGAGCATGTGTTCGCCAATCGGTTGCCAGATGACTACGAGACGTTTATGGTTGACATCTACACTTGCAAGAACCTGCGGGAGATGGTATATCTGTTGGCCACAGAAGTGTTCAGGAAGATTGCCAGGAAGCAACTGTTGTTGGAACGCCTTTTGCGCTTTGTACGTTCAATCAAGACCATCATCTCTTACGATACGCTGACAGGACTGCCCGAACTGGGGTTTGGCCTGGGCGAGATACGACAGCCAGAGATTACGCTCGATGAGATTCTCAATTATCTGGAGTCGTCAGACAAAGTGTGCGTGGTAGCCATCGATGAGTTTCAGAAGATTGCCTCTTTCGAGGAAAATGTGGAGGCACTGTTGCGCACAAAGATACAACATCTGAAGAACACCCAGTTTGTCTTTGCCGGCAGTGAGCGCCATCTGCTGGAGGGTATCTTCAGCGACCCTGCCCGTCCGTTCTACAACAGTGTAGTGTTTATGCAGTTGCTTCCCATTGACGAGGGGGAGTACGTCCGATTCTGCAGACGTATGTTCGCGCTTTACGACAAGACAGTCTCTGATACACTGGTGTCGAGGCTTTACGCCTCTTTTCAGGGCATCACGTGGTATCTGCAATTGTCGATGAACGAAGCGTTCACGATGGCAGAGCGTGGCGGCCATGTTGATGAAGAAGCCTACGGGGAGATCCTGAGTCACATGGTGGATTCCAAGCGCTTCACCTTTGAAGACCGCTTCGCTTCGCTCACAGAAAAACAGAAGACGGTCTTGCAGGCCATTGCAGCCGAGTTTCCAAGAGAGTTGGTGCTGACCAGCCAGGATTTCATCATCAGATACCATCTGAAGACCGCCAGCAGTGTGCAGACGGCCGTCAAAGGGCTGATAGAAAAAGGCATCCTGAGCGACAGCCACGGCACAAAGCGCCCTACCGACCTGCTATTCATGCTCTGGCTGAAGAACTATTGACCGCTCTGCCGCAAACAACAATTATCCAAAAAAGATTATCCAAAACGGATAAACTAACTTCGATTAAGATATGTACACCAGTCAAGATCATCCATCTGGTGGAGATGAAATTCAGCGAACGCCCCTTTACGATCACGAAAGATTACGAGCAGCGGTTGAAGACGAGGAAAAACCTCTTCATGGAAGTGATGAATATCCAGCGCGGCCCGGTTCACACGTTTTGATGAAATCACAGATTGCCGGGCTTATCTTTTTAAAATGATAACCTTAGCGGTCTTGTTGTCCATATCCGGCATCGTGGCACCTACAGGTGCACCGATATAGGTAGGATCAGTCACGACAAACTTCCTGTTGTTCAGCATGATATAGTCACCTCTCACCTCCTCCGTGAAGGCTACTGCTGCAGCCAGATGACCGGGATAGTAAATCAGGATACAGTCCAGACCCAAGATGTCACGCACGATGCGAGTATAGAGAATAGCCCTATCCTCACAGTCGCAATAGGGATAAAAGAGCGACTCTTCAGCAAAGAAGGCCCTGTCGCGTCCCCAAACCTTGTTGTCATATTCATATACCAATCCCGTCTGTATTAGATTCAAGAGCCTGTTAGCAGCCTCCAGTTGAGACAATCCCTTTAGAGAACTCCTGAATGTCGGATATATTTGATCCTTCACTTTTTTGTCAAGAGGCGTATTAGCATACATACCCCAGCGGGTCATGAAATCGTCATCAATCATCGAGGTCGGATAAGTAGTGTAGAAATCTATCAAATTCTTATTGACAGATACGGCAATCTTGAAATCCCTGAACTTCTGTGAGGAAACTGTTCTCTTTGGAGATATGTTTTCTGCAAATCGCTGGTCACCATTGATCAGGAGCGACATTTCCTTCTCATTAGGATATGCAGCCTGACAGATATAAAGCCTTGAAGGCAGTTCTTCCACACCATAGAAAACATCACCATTGATGCCAAACGAAGCCTGGTTGAATATCTGATGCTTGCTGGCATACAGCATATACAGTTTGTTCCCGTCAATAGCCATACGCATCTTATAGCCCGACTGCATATAGAGATACGCCAACATCAGGGCACTCTCGTTACTGCCCTTGCCACAAACGCGGTCAGACAGGGCCTTCAGCATCTGTATATATCCCCAATCGCTCAAGTTCAAATTTTTCCTCAATGCCAGACAATCAAAAATCATGTTATCATAATCCTTAGAGACAATGTTGCGCAGGCTCTTGGCTATTTCTGCCTCGCTGATGCCATTTAGCACCACTTTATGAATTGTATCAAACCTTACTTTAGCCGGAGTACCAAAGAATGTGAAATCAACTGTCTTTTCCTCAACGACAGGCACTTCCTTAATAGGTTGCACAGGCTGTGGCTGCGGCTCCACGGGAGCAGGCTCGATGACCTCCTCGATGACGACAGGCTTGTCCTTGATGGGCTTGTCCTGATCGTCTTGGGGCATAACTACAGGGGGCACAGGTTCCTCCTTGGGCATCGGTACGGGCTTTGTTTCCTCAAAAGCCTGCCAGGGATTCTTCACAAAGTCTATGTATTCCTCCATGCACTGCTGGCGGAAGTTCTCAAAATCCTGACGAACAGCCTTACGAAACTCGTCGAGTGCCGAGTGTGCCTGCTTCCCGCCAAGACCTTGGGCATGGCCCTGTGCCATGCATAGGACCATGCCCAATAGTAGTGTAAACCTATTCATCTGGTAAAGTGTGTTTAAAACTTATTGCAGAAGACATCCTCGATGACGGGATCCAGCGAATCGCCCTCACGCTCCAGTTCCCGCTGCATATTACGCTTGATTCTGGCGGCCAGTTCCTTCTTGTCGTAGGCAATTCTCACCTGCACCTGATAGTTGTTGTTGGGCAGCACGCGGTAGATGGCCAGGACGGGGATTGAGTTTGTCAGCGACTGGTCGACAATGGCACGGGCACGCTCGTTGAACTTATCGATGGTTGTTGACGTGATGGCATTGTTCTGCTGGTTGTACAGTTTCTGCTGGAAAGCGGCCACGATTTCGGTCTTCAGCATGGCTGCCAGTTCTGTCTGGGCAGCGGCTCTGGCAGCAGCGACACCAGCATTGTAAGTTCCAGACGTCGTCTGACCAGTCTGCTGGATAAAGCGCTTTATGATGCCTCCATTTTCATCGGTGGTCAGTTCCTCTCCGTACAATTGGCTCCGAGTGATCTGCTGCTCGATGCTCAGTTCGCCGGCGGGCACCAGCCATCCCTCTTTCTTCAGTTCCTTGGCCTGCTTCTTGGCATCCTTGGTGGGCTTTGCCTTCAGCATCTTCATGTGAATTTCGTTCAACTCCTTCTGCTGCTTGGCCAGTTCTGCTGCACTCTGTGCAAATGTTGCGGTTGCCATCATGGCGATAACCAACAAAGAAATCATCTTTTTCATAATCGTAATTTTTTAGTTGTTAATACTATTGATTTTGTTCTCTTTGACTATTTAAGCATACATCACCGAAAAGTAACCCATCTTTCCCAACTTTTTTTCAGAGAGCATTCAGCAATGCCTTTGCGTCTTCTTCATGTTCACAATAGGCAGGATTCTTCAGATACTTTTTCAGTTCTTTCTTTGCCTCCCTCTTCTTATCCAGCGTCACTAACAGATAGATGTAGGTCCAGCGTATCTCGCCGTTCATCACCATCTCCTGTTCCAGTTCATAGAGCATCTCCTCATCAGCCCACCCTACCATCAGGTCTTCCGTCTCTTTCACGGATTTGTCAGAGAGTTCAAGTGCCTGTTTGGTCCTTTCCAGTGCAGCAGCATAGTCCTTACTGTCTATCATTTCCATGATGGCCGACAAATCCGGCGTTGCAGCCCGATACTCTGTCATCGATGGTACTGCCAGCCCCAGATCGTCCCAGGGAGAAGTGGCTTTGCCGAAGGGCATCATCAGCAGGATGACAGCCACACAGGCAGCCACTGCGCTCACTATATAGATGGGGCGCACCCTGGTCTTGCCGGACTCATGCTCCCACGATTCCATCCGCTCCAGTTTCTGCTGTCGCTCGCCCAGTCGACTGGCAATCATGGTTGTCAGTCCGTCGGCCTCCTGCTTGTTGAATACCTCTTCTTCCATAACTTTTTTATGCTGTTAGATGATACTTTTCGAACTCGACAGTGATGCGTTCCCGCAAAGTGTTCATACACTTGTTTTTGGCTGTCTTCAGTCCGTTCTTACTTGAATTCTTGTCCGAACGCTGCATCAGGATCTCATCCAGACTCATCCCCTTGTAATAAAACAAGGTGAGAATCTCAGCACAGCGGGGAGCCAGTTGACTGATACAGTCATCCACGATACGTATCTTCTGCTCCTCAGCATCCTCGGCTTTGTCGAAGGTGGTCACCAGCACATCAGCATCTGTAGCGTTGTCATACAACTCCTCGAAGTAATCCTCTTTTGTGCTGCGCACCAACTCGCGGTATTCCGTTCTGGCGAACGCCATCAGAAAAGTAGTCAGACTACATGTCATCGGCTTCACCTCACCGTTCTGCTGTCGCCGGCAAACTTTTTGCTCCACGATGCAGATACGACGGTTGTCTATCTCCATCCATAGTTTCAGGAATGCCGACTGGAAAATCTCCTGTTTCTTGTCCTTGTCAAAGAACACCTCGTTGAAGTGCTCATCGAAGTATCGTTTTGCGGCCTTGTAGAACCACTCTTCCACTTTCCGCTCCCGCTGTTGCAACAGTCCCACGACCTCCTGGTCGCTGTATTCCCGCTGCTTCTTGATGAACAACTCCTTAATCATTTGCGTTTACCATTAAAGAACAATTTTCTGAAAAGTAACCCATCAACGTAGTTTTATTTCTTTCCAAGTTTCTCCTAGACTAAAGAACGTGTTATCATTATTACAACCGATTTCAAGTAAAGGATACACGAAGAATGTATGAACGATGTAAGCGTCGGCTCCATAATAAATGGAGCCAACGCTACTGAAAAAAAAACGAACTACCTGTTAGTGCACAAAGCAAAATCAGAACTTATAACCCAACGTGACATAAAACGCCTGATTATATATATTAAAATCAGCATCATCGGGACTGAAACTCATAAAACCTCGTTCGAACTCAGCGCCAAAAACAAAACGATGATATTCGAAATCTATGCCGACATCTACGCCAGCATCAAAGCGTTTCGCATCAAAATCGCCAAAAAGACTTTCCGTTTCAGAATAGGTGTTACCTGAAGCATCCTTTCCTTTATATTTTGCATCACCAGCTACGCCATAAGCGAAATAAGGCCCTACTTTAAAGGTCAAATTCCAATCATCATCAAGATTGAAGCGATAGGCACCCAAGATAGGAATTTGAACATAGATGGGATTCAATGTTTCATCGGCAGAATAGCCATCTTCCTTATATGACCATTTTGTGCCTTTGATTGCCACCTCCAAAGAAGGCATAAGGGAAATATTCTCAGTTAGAGGTTTCTCTATTCCCACACCAATTTTTCCAACAAAGATAGCCTTTGTGTCACCGTCATCGTTCATTCCTGCACAAAATGAAAAACCACCACCTAACTTAGCATTCCAGGTAATCTGGGCCGAAGCCGAAACTGCTAACATAGCAACAATTGCCAATGAAAAAAACTTTTTCATAATCATTTAATTTTAAAGTGTTAATAATATGGAGTTATTTTCTCAGTTTCATTTCTTTCCACGATTCATCAAGACTTGGAGATGGCGCAGAAATCGGGGTCTGAGTTTTCCCGTCATTCTCTGTTACGCTGGCTTTTAGCACCCGATCTTTCACGTAGTCCACCATACTACCTATGGTTGTATCTCCCTTAGTATCATGTAGATGTTTCAAAAGATAATAGGTGAAGCGTCCGTGACCATGCTCTTTATCGACAAAAGCCGTTTCTGAGCCTTTAGATGCAGAGAACACTAGCACATTCCCTTCCGGAATAGTAGTCCGTGCAGCCATAGCAACACCTTTAGCTGCCAGCACCATATCACCATTACGCTGGGTACCGCTGAAACAGGCATCCAATAAAAACAATGTCAATTCAGAAGGAGCCCCAGCAAGAGCATCATACACCTCGTTAAGATTATAGCCGCTGGCAGCAACATCAGAGGCAAACCCATCCACAGGCATAAGATATGGCATACGGGTGGCCTCATCTGGATAGCCATGACCTGAGTAATAGACCAGCGCGCGCGCCTCACCTTTGAATGCCTTCAAAGTATTGGACAAGGTATTTATTGCATGACGCATATCGTTAACAGTTGCATCTTCATAGATCTTGATATTCTTTTGTGGAATGCCTAATGTCTTTTGACAATAGTTAGCAAAAACTTTTGCGTCATTCTTGGCATAAGGAACTTTTGCAATGCGCTTGTAGTTCTCATTGCCAATAATCAACACGAAGGTCTTGTCGTTATTAACTTTTGTCACAGGTATATCCATATCTATCGAATGATCCTTCACATCTGGATTCCGATCAGGAACTGACTGGGAATTTAATGCCAAATCATAATCAAATTCAGGCAATTCAAAGTGATAATCCAGCATGCCATTCTCCTCATGACTTGCCATATTAGTATAAGTCTTGCCGTTTAAAACAAAATCACAAGAAACTATTGTTAACGTATCACCTTTTACGCCGAAATGGGGTTCTACATCCACCGATGGATAATTTTGCCTAAACCTAAGGGCTTCTGCTTTGGGAACTTGGGCATAAATCTTGCCATAGGAATCAGTTTCTACGACATAAACACCATACTCGCTATCATAATCCGACAAACGGGTTGTAATTGATTTGGGGGCATACATACTTATGAACTCTGCCTTCAAGTCTTCAACATATTCATTCATGCGTTCAGTACGTTTTTCTTCCGTGACACGAGCCTTGTATTGAGCCACGCTTTCATAAGGCTTTTTAGTCTGCCAACGCTTCATCATATCCTCTAGCCGATCTTTTGCAAAAGTACTGAACTTCTGTCGAGAAGAAGGATTATTAGTTAGATTGTTAGAACGCGGATTTGGTTTGTTGATTTCAAACAAAGTTAGTTCTTTTCCCTGTCGGATATCTGCCACGTCAATTGATGATGGCAAATTGAAATTTACATCTGTCGTATTCGTGCGAAAAGCCCTCTTTCCTACGTAAGTCAATGAAGAGGGCAATGTCACCTCTGTGAGCCACCTGAATTCCACGAACGACCAACTAGCTATACGCTTGATACCTTCTTCGAGAACTAGTTGACGAGCACTATAATTATCGCCATTGCTGAACGTGCTGACTTCCAAGACATCGTAAACAGCCTTTCCATCGGCAACTTTTGCAGGGACAGTGACTTTTGTTGCATTTCTATCGAACTTTGTGATAATGACGCCATTGCCTTTAACTTTACATGTAAAGGTAACGCCTTTGTAGGTATAGTCAAACGCAAAGATTGAAGCAGTCCCCATTAAGAGCAGCATGATTAGTAGAGTAGTCTTGGTTTTCATAAGTTTGATATTGTTTAGTTATTGTTTGTTCATTAAAGCGAGATAACCAGATTTGTAACCCTATCTCCGTTTTGAAATTTTTATAAACCTTGTGACGACCTGCACTTCAGAGTCCTTTTTCCTCAAACTGCCAATCCAATTCTGGAACTTCTTAAATGGCACATACGGCAGATGATACACTTGATTATAATCTCCTTGCTTGTAATCGACGAGATCGGAATTATCCGGATTTTGGATATCGAGTTCGGTATAGAACTTATTGGGTGAGAATATGATATAAACCTGATCTATCTCTTGCTCACGGGATGTATTGAGGATCAGGTGACGCTTCTCATCATCCACAAAGACATAACGAGTACCTCTGACAACACGACATGACTCTTCATCATCAGAAGGTACTATCCGACTTGCATTCCTGTCAGCATCCAACAGATAGATGGCTAAATAGCCTTTGGCGGGCGAACGAAAGGAAACATAGAATCTGTCACCATCGCGGAAATCTTCTGCCTCGAACTCATCGCCTTTGCCATTGCGCAGCAAATGTGTTTCGAAACTTACCTTCGCAAAGGTTATCTCGCGAGCCTTGCCCTTGACCCAGGCCTTGATGATATGCTGCCCATCAGCCACCTGCTCTTCAACCTTCTCCTCGATGGTCTCTATCCACTCGCCCTTCACCTCGCTGCTGCCTAAGGAATAGAAAGAATTCTTAGATCGGGCATTCTCATCGCTCACCATCGTCATGTTGGTTTGCGACAGGATTGTACCAAACTCATTGGCAAGGGCTTCCAGTTTTGCCCGCTCTATAGCGGTGACACGCGCCTCTTGGAGCGTCATGGTACTTGGCATGATATAGTCGTAGGCACCAGTCACAGTGCTCACCTTCTGGGAAAAAGCGTTACATACCGTTAAAAACAGGGCAACGAGAATAAAAGGATTCCGCTTCATATCTACCGCATTATTTGATCTAATTTATAAGCCAGCCGTATCATCACTTCCTTGCCGTCGCCGCTCTTGTTACGATAGAGTTCCATGACAGGAATCGTACGACCAAGATTCTGTGAGGTCTGGTTTTTGGCATTTATAACCGTCTTGGACAATGTCTGTGCATCTACGGCAGTCAGTTGACTGTTGGTTGTCAAGTTCTCTATGATGGCTACCACATCTGTCTGTATCGAACCGGCAATGTCCTGCTTGGCAGAAATGGTGGCCTGCATCTTGGCAGCCTCGTAACTGTCGCTCACTCCAGTACCAGCCCCCATGATATACACGGGCAACTCAAACTCATCAGTCTTTTGCTGCATGGTGTATAGTTTCTCCACCTGTTGCTCAATGGGCAGCCCTCCTGGAGCCGGAAGCCAGCCATCCTTTTTCAGGTTCTTCGCCTCCTTCTTCACAGTCCTGTAAAACTCTTTTTGGTCTCCGGACAGACTCTTTGACCCCTGAGCAAAGGAGAAAACATGCCCAAGGGAGAACAGCAATAATATTAGTAAACTCTTTTTCATTTACTAGTCCTTGTGTCTCATCATTGACTAAACCTTGAAGTTTGCGAAGTTTCGAAGTGTCAACAGATTGAGAGTTCGGTGCAAAGTTAAACAAAATAATTTAATTATCAGCATTTTTAAGGAAAAAATTGACAACAAAAAAAATCCTGCACCATTTTGATGCAGGATTTTCTTTGTTTTTCGCGGTTAGGGGTGGGCCTGCAGTTCCGCACACTCCGTCACCACCGGGTAGCAGGGGCACTCCTTGCGGGGATCCAGGTCGTGGTGGCCCACGATCAGGGCGCGGGGGTAGGCCCTGTGCAGTTCCTCCAGCAGCCGGCGGAGCGAGGCGCGCTGGGCCTCGGTGCGGGTGTCGGCAGGACGGCCGCGTATGTCCAGCCCGCCCTCGTAGCAGATGCCCAGCGAGTGGCTGTTGTGGTTCACGCAGTGGGCGCCGACCGTCGCCTCGGGTCGTCCC
>JAFUUL010000078.1 GCA_017483805.1 Prevotella sp. | reverse complement strand
GACGACGGTCAGATTCTCGGGCAGGGAGGTGATGCCCGTGCCACTGAGGTCGAGGTAGCCGCCGACGGTCAGGTTCTCGGGCAGGGAGGTGATGCCAGTGCCACTGAAGTCGAGGCTGCCGCCATAATACAGGTGGTTGTCTTTCACTTCAAGCGTGTAGCCTGTCTGTTCTTTGAACTGTTTGATGATTTGTTTGAAGTCGCTCATAATCGTTTTATTTGTTTAAGTCGTTAATATTCCTTGCAATTTCGCTGATGGTCTCGGCAGCCTTTGTATTTGGGGTCGCTATGGTATAGCGACAGACGGAACTATTATAATAGGCTGTCGTAGTGGAAGAGGGTCTTGGTTTGCTTGATGGGGGTGCCATCGTAGGCGAAATCTAACTTTGCGATGGCCCGAATGCGGGCACGGGCATTCAACTTGCAGTGACGTGACTGCTGGAAATAGAAGTCGCGGAGTAGTTCTGCACGACGCTAATGATAATGTTCTGGTGTCATTTTTTTGTGTTTGGTGGGATTGAACATTGTTCATGTCGTTGTTATTTCAAATTATTCTCAATCCAAATTCCTTCGTTGTATATAACACGCTGCCATTCGTGTATAGGAGAATGTCTGAAGACACCAGTCACCACGCCGCAGTTGCTGACAATTTTCAAGTCCCAGTCTTGCGGTACGTTGTGCTGTGCTCTAATTTCCTCGCACAATTCATCGTAGTGCTCGTCAATATAAGCATCTACGTCTTTCATTGCTTGGATGCACTTTTCTTTCAAATCGTCTAATTCTTTCATATTACAATTTCTTTCATTGCGATTCGTAGATTTTGATAAATGGCCGAATGGTTTTCAAATGATGGAGTTCCTCATTTTGTTCTTGCTTCAGGGCTTTGTATTGCTCCAATGAGAGGGTAGGGCCCTTGCTGCGGTCTTCAAGTTCATTGCGCTCGCGCTTTTCCTGGTCATAGGCGGCAATGATGGCGTTGCGCTCCTGGATGAAGTCGCGCAGTGCGCAGGTGATGGCTATAGGGTCGACGGAACCGTAGAAGCGACCGTAGTGTCCGCTCTTGAACCGATAGAAGAAGAGCAGGATCTCCGTAATCTTCAGGTGGTGGTACTCGGTGGCGATGACGCGGGCCAACTCTATCTCCTGTTTGAGTGTGAGATTCTTTGCCCCTGTGTAGGAAGCGAGATTCTGTATCTGCGGCAGGAGCCAGTCGGAGGCAAAACCATCGCCATAGACGGCGTTGATGTCGGTAAGTGTGGGGTAGTCGCCCACGACGGCAGCCTGCTCGTTTTTTGCAAAGCAGACTTGAACGTCAGGGTTTACCTTCTGAAGGAAATCCTTGTTGGACCCAAATTTCTTCCTGATGGCTATTCCTTTGGGCGAGACGGCCTGCAAGGTACTCTGCCGTCTGTCGGCGTAGTTCGTCGTTGGACGGGTGTTCTGATTCTGAACGATAAGTTGTCCTATTGTTTTCTGTTCCATATCTGTGTTCTGTTTTACTCCATGTGACGCAAGCCGCTTTCCACGACTTCATCTTGTTCTTTCCTATCATCCAGTCCTTGCTTTCATAGAAGTTCCAGAAGACCTCTGCGTCAAACTGGTAGCCCTTTTCCAGAATGTACTGCCTGACTTCCTCGACGGTGGGTTTCTGGAATCTCGCGCGCACACGTGGGATAGAGGGGTTTTCTTGGGGGATTATAGGGGGATTAACTTCTATAGGGGTTACAGGGGGAATTTCTTCATCAAGGGGGAAGAGGGGGGCTTCTTTTAATTCTTGTTTTTGGTCTTTGAAAAACCCAAATAACCCAGTGGGTTTTTCTTCTGAAACACCTTTGCGTAAAGGCTTTTCGAGAGGTTTTGTTTGCTTTCTTTTATTGTTTGATAACCCAGTGGGTTTTTTGGGTTTCCTTGGGTTTTTCTGGGTTTTGGGTCTGCCATTAGACTTGCATCCGTTCTCCCTGTTCCTCCTACATATTGCTTCATAACGAACCTTGTCTGCATCCATGTCACTCTTGATAAAGGCGAATGCCAGCCCTGCCGTCGCTTTTAGTTCGATGAGTGTCCCCGATAGGCCATACTCGATGATGGCATCGTACACTTCGAGCCTAACCTGCGGCGGAAGTCCGCTGAGCACCTCTTGCCATTTCTGATGGAACTTGAATGATGCGTCGGGCATATCGGTCAGTCAGTTAGAGCATACATGGTACTTCAATCCGGCTTCGCGGCAGACGTAGACGGTGTCGTAACCGTGAGGGTCGTGGGATTCTTCCTTGAAGGCATAGCCAGCCTTTCCGGTCATGTCGACGAGGCGTTGCTCAAGTGAGTCTGGCTGCCATCCGTTGGCAAAGCCGAGGTCTCGTATGTTGATGTCGTTTTCTATTGTTGCCATTGTTGTGAGAAGTATGGACATTGATTGTTGTTGTATGTGTCGAGTTCCTGATATTGCTCAGGGTGAGAGAGTGCAACGCCGATGTTGACGTTGGTGTAGTATGGGCAGTGTTCGCGGTTCTCGCAGGTGCGCTCCTGGAATGCGTCGTTGACGCGTATGCCGGTGCAATAGGCGTAGAGCATGGCTGGCTACTTGTAGGTGTCGTAGAAGTCCTGAAAATAGAGGTCTTCGGGCAGTGGCAGGCGGATGCCGAACTCGGTCAGTGCATCGGACTGGACTTGGTTGAGGAAGTCCGTCATGCGGTCCTTTGACTGCTTGCTTGTGCCCTCGACGATGACTTCGTCGTGGTCGTTCCAGTGGATTGTCTTGCGTAGGAACCGCTTGCAGTAGTAGTCGTGGACATCCTGTCGTGAGACCCCTGTCTCGTGCTCGATGCAGGTGAACCAGAGCCACATGAGGGCGTTCTGATCGAGGGAACGCGGCTGCCGTTCTGGCGAGATTGTGACGGTGTAGCGTCCGTTGCGCAGCGACTGGAAGATGGCGGCAGGCTCCTTGGAGAAGGAAACCTGCTCGCCGTTCTTGGTGAGTGTCAGGGAATGAATCTTCCGCATATATTATCAGAATGGCAATCCGTCTGTTCCGTCCTGCGATGTGGCAGGCTGCGGTGCTGGAGCAGTAGTGGCTGCAGGTACGGCAGGTGCTGGTGCGTCGGCTGTCTGTCGCGGTTTCGCGATTTCGATGTCGTATGGCCTAACGCGTGTAAACACGTCCTGCTTTCCTGTGGTCTTGTTGGTGTAGCGGGAGCCCTGGATGTCGAAACTGATGGTGACGATGTCGTCTTTTTTCAAGCCCCGCTGAATGAGTGCTTCGAGTTTTTCGAGCGACTTGCCCCCGAACTCCAGGAGCGGTGTGTTCTCGTAGCCACGTTCGCCAGTGTAGGGGTCGTAGCGTGTGCAGTCGATGAAGAGGCGGCGGCGCGTCATGGGCTGCTTGGCAGGGTCTGTACTCTGAATGGTCTCGATGTCGGTGAAGGCAATGACTTTGCCTGTGATGGTGTTTGCCATAAATTACAAAGATTTTTCTAAAATAGATTAGACTTCGATAATTGGAATCTCTGGAGCCAGTTCGCTAATCTGGTCAAGTTGTTCGTCGATGAGTTTGTCGCGCACCTCTTCGACAATGGACTGTGCCGACGGTGAAATGAGTTCGAGCAGCGCGTGGCGGCCCTCAACGTGGGCGATGACCTCGACCTCGATGACTTCGGCGGCAGCCCCCTTGTAGATGGGGATCTTGATGCTGAACTTATCGGGCAGGTTGGACTCCACGACCTTGCGGTAGTTGTCGGTGACGGAGCCGTTGTCCTTGTTCTCCCGTTCAATCTCGGTATGCACCTTGGCCTCGAATCGCTTCAAGAGGTTGACGAGTGTCATGTTGGCCTCCTTGTTCTCGAAGTAGGTGCGGTTGATGCGGAAGAAGTTGCCGAGGTCAATGGACTCCCACAACTTGCCGCTGTTGATGCCGAAGGCCAGGTACTGCCGTGAGAGGGCAATCTTGCCTGTGACCTGCATACGGTTGCGCTCGTCGGTCTCGTTGCAGATGAGCGTGAGCGTGAGGTTGTCGCGGTCGACGAGGATGTGAGTGCGGCAGTGGTCAATCTGCGGGTCGCTGGCATTCCACCGCTTTTCGAGGAAGGCATAGAGTGCGGTGATGTTGCCTGAGAGTCCGATTTTTATCGGTTCGATGACTGGGAGTCTGTCTTTCACCTCTTCGTTGAGTTCGCGGACGATGACCTCCACCTTGTTCTGGCCTTCCGGCACGGTGACGTTGAAATTTTCTGCTTTCATATTCTTGTTGTTGTTTGATGAATGAAAGGGGTGGTGCGTCACCACCCCTGGTGATGACTATTCGTTGGCGGCGTGGCGGATTTCGGCGAATACCGTCTTCTGAAGTTCTTCGCGTGTGGCTGGTCTGGATTGTACGAGGATGCCCTCTGCGTTGTAGTAGCCTACCATGCGCTCCTCTTCGTCGAGGAAGAGGTAGCACTTCTCGTTGACCATGCGGCCCTTGGCCTTGATGTCATCGAGCAGTTGCTTGGTCTCTTCGCGCAGCGGTTTGAGTTCGAGCCCAACCTTATCCTTGAAGTCCTTGATGTCCTCTTCGAGTGCCGCAATACGGATGGACTTGTTGGCGAAGTCCGTTTTCTTCTGCGACAACTCATCGGAGTCGAAGGACTTGTGGTAGTCAATCTGCTCGACACGGTCGGCATTGTCGAGGAGGAACTGCTTGCGTTCCTCCGGGTCTTTGATGTCCTGTCCTAATACTTTTTGCATAGATGTGAAAATTATTGATTGATGGTTATTTTAAGGCTTCCCTTTTTATCGGAAGTCTTTGTGTACTGCTTGTAGAGTTCGGGATGGTCGGCCTCGAACTGCTTGCTGTCGAAGGATGATGCCTGCGTGGGAAGGATGCGGGTGAGGCGGACGCGCGAGCCGACGAACGACTTGACGTTGTATTTCTCCATGACTTCGTAGAGCCCTTTCTTCAACTGCTCCTGTCTGGCCTTCATCTGCTTCAGGCTCTCCTCTATACGGATAATCTCGTCCTCTGCAGAGGCGACGAGGGCGGGGAGGTTGCCGTAGGAGGCCGTGATGTCGAACGGTGTGTCGGCGATGTCGGCCTCCATGAGTGCATCGATGATGTCGTTGCTGACGGGCTGGAGGCTGATCATCTCGGCGAGCGACATATCCTTGTTAGGCAGCCACAGGACGAAGAGCGATACCACTCTGAGTGAGGGGTTCTGACGCTCGAAGAAACGCTTGTAGATGGAGAGTTGTAGTGCTGTGGACTCGCGGTCGAGTTTCCATGTGGTCTTGATGTCGACCAGGCAGATCTCGTCCTGCTGGTTGAGCATCACGATGTCGATGGAGGATGCGTAGCGTTCCTCGTCGCTGACAAGATACTCGTTGGCGATGGTTCGCAGGCCGCGCTCTGTCTTCAGCCGCTCGTAGGACTGCACACGCGGGTCGGTGTGCTCGATGGCATCGGTGCCGAACTTGTCGTGGTACTCGATGAGGTTGTGCAACTCCTTGCCCTTCCGGGCGGCGTTCTGGAGTACTTCGGAATCCACGCCCTTGTATTTGTCTGGGAAGGCTCGGTGGATGAGTGTGGAGGTGATTCCCAGCAACTGTCGGTCGCCGAGCCAGTACTCGTGCTTCTCTTCGTCGAAGCGGACGGGTGATTTTTTTAGTTCTGTCATATTTTCTTTATGTTTTATTCGACTTCACTGAAGCGTGCGTTCATTGCGACCCTGTAGGGCGGGTAATCGTGGAGGGCCGTGTTCTGCTTGTGCAGATCTTGCAGATATGCCCGTGACGGTGCAGAATCGATGTTGGGCCTGATGAGTTGGAATGCCTCTTCAAGGTCTGTGCCGAACGTCGGTGGCGGAGGAGGTGGCGGTACTGGTGCAGTCGTGGTTGGCTGCGGTATCGTTGCCGTACTCTGACTGGCGGCATAAGCCTGCTGTTCGTATTTTGTCTCGAACTGATGTGTGTCCTTGGAGAAATAGACATCCGCTGCTACTCCAAGGGCTTTCATGGCAACGCTTAAGGCGTCAGTCAGGGCCATCTTGTGGCAGTTGCCTGTCACAAGAATCTCTCCATTCTTCCGAACCAAGATGAATGTAGTTGGCACTTCAACGCAATAAACGTCTATCGTTCCATCCACTTTCTTGAATCCAGACATGGCCGTCGAGTGTTTTTTTCTGTAAAGTGTGTAAATGTCGCTATGGTTCTCGCTTTTCCTGTTTTCCTTATATACGCTTACCACCTCACCACTTAGGCAAAGAAGAGTCTGAAGGTACTCGGCTGATTCTTTGTTTGCAGTGTAGAAAGATTCGTGGTCTTTTACACAACCATCCCAAGATACAATTTCATCCCACAAGCCTTGGTAATCGGCATATGGCAGAAAGTTTTTATATGTCTTATAATTAACGCAGTTCCCAAGTTCGAAAACAAAAGATACGGTGTCGCCTATTTCTCTCTTATTGGTACTCTTTTTGTAAGATACTCCATAAGACTGCAATAAACTTTCAGCCTTCTTTATTTTTCTGTCCTTGGAAAATTCACAACGCCAATATAACTTCCCATCGCCATTCTGCCTATAGATTGTACCATCACAAGCCAGCATAATTCCAATCTTGTCAAGCAAAGTAAGGTTTCTTTTCTCCGTAAAGTGGCCGCATTTCAAATCCCTGAAATTGCCACTTCTGCCATATCCGCTATCAGATTCCCGAAAAGCCAACTTAGCCAAATCCTCTACATACCTAACTTGGTAATCGTTTGTTCCACGGCTTAGAATAATATGCCTATGTTTACCTGTCATCAAAAATCCTTCCTTATCGTAAATGTCTGAGGA
Source organism: Prevotella sp. (assembly GCA_017483805.1). Lineage (GTDB taxonomy): Bacteria > Bacteroidota > Bacteroidia > Bacteroidales > Bacteroidaceae > Prevotella. The sequence goes on along the minus strand of JAFUUL010000078.1, from coordinate 4,612 downwards.
TTGCTTGTGAATGAATCTTAGAGGTTTGTAAAAGTCAATCATTTCAGAATATGGGTAATACTGAGCAACTTCTGATTCTCCGTCATAATCTTTAAGTTTAACCCAACCATTCTTTGTAAGGAGTTCACAATTGCCATCGAGGCATTCGTCTGAGACATACGCGCCGCTGCGTTCCTGGGTGACGAAGGAACTGCCGCCCGTGCCTGGGATGGCTTCGCTCCACTCGCCGTCGACCTTGACATAGAGGTTGATGTTGCAGAACGCCTTGGTCTCGGTGCCGTAGGTCTCAGTCCATTGCCTGGTAATATCGTACCTCCATCCGATTCCGCATGGGCCGAAAGCCTCTGTCATTGCCTTGATGCGCCAGAGAGGATTGATGTCTGACATACCCTTGAGCCTGCCTGCACTGATAGCCTTCAAGGCGTGCTGCGGTACTTGCCTTAGTGCTTCATAGAACCTTAGGTTCTGGTTTTTTTCTTCTGTCTTTGCCATAGGTTATGTTCTGTTGATATAGATTGAGCCGAACTGCTGCTGATACTCTGCGCGTATCTCTTTGAGCGGGATGTGAAACTTTGGGTTTTCTGGCTGCGGGTAGGTGCGGACGAAGTCGAGGTACTGCTTTGACTTGACCTTGCCTCCACCGACTCCCGCATTGTCGAGTGCCGGGCGCATGGCCCATGAGGCGCAGATGTCGGTCAGTTTGACGATGCCCTCTCCGTCGCCACAGATGCGGCGGGTGTCATCGTGTGCTCCGATGTTGTGTATGCAACTGGCGCAGCATTTGACAATCGTGATGTTGAAGCGGTTTTTTGTTGTTAATATTTCTGACATAAGATGTTTAATAGTTTTTGTTGAAGAACATTCCGTTTACTTCCTCCCATGAAGTGAATGCCGGGTCGAGTCCGTCATAATTCTGTTCGGGCTCTTCGTCATCCCATTCATCCCATTCTGGCCTGTCGGTGGCCTCGCGGCTGACACTCCTGTCGTATGGCATGGAGTGTTGTTGTCTGATGAAACTGCACTGGTCACACATTCTTTAGGAGGTTTTTTGATAGGTTTGTCAATAACTCCAGCCATTCGTTGATGGTCTGCTTGAGTGAATCCAGTGCTTCTTCCGGGGTTGGCATCGGTTCGCCGGCGATGACCTTGTTGTCAAGGCGCGCGAACGACTGGAACTTAAGGACGGTCTCTCCAGACCATGCGACTGGTTTTGTCTCGATGTTTACTTTTTTCATAAATGCTTATCGTTTTTGTTTGCACCAATTTGCTGTTGAAGTGAGGTAGCCTGCATCCCATATCTCCTGTGGAGTGGCCCTGGGGTGCTTCTGAAGCCACTCGTTTCGTTGGTCGATGTAACTCATTTCGGGTTATTTTTGATACCAGGTTTTCTTATGATTCTCGAACGGGTCTTTCAGGCTGTTCTTCTTCTGTGTGAAGACTTCTTCCTGATGGCCAGATGTCATGTCGTAGGTGATGAAAGTATGGATGACGATATGGTCTTCTGAAACGAGTTCGCCCATGAGGACTCCCTCATCCATGCAGATATGTGCCGAATCGGTGTCACGCTTCTTGGCTTCCCTGCTGGACAGGTCTTTCGTGTAGTCGTTTTCGGAAGTCATGTTGTGTGCGGCAAAATGCTTGACAAGTTCAATGCCTGTCTTATTGATGTTTTTCCTTGCTGCATACTGGTCGTAGACGTGTGGGAGCAGCGTCATCATGTACTCCGTCTTGTGCTTGTCGAGGAGCAGGTGGTGTGCTGCATATCCACGTTCCTTCTTCTGTATGAGGATAGGATAGAAGCCAGCCCCTCCACGATGCACGAACCTGCGGAAAATATGTGTGACAAGCAGGTATCTGTTCCTTGTGGGCGTAGTGTAGTCAATGAAATGTGCGCATGGGAATCTCGTTGCACTCCTGGCCACCCTCTCAATCAGTTTGCGCTGATGCTTGTAATAGCCGAAGATGAGCGGCAGGTCTGCTCTTGCCTCCTTGGCAATCTCGGCATAGGTCATCGATGGTACTAACATACGTTTTGATTTTTAGTGTGCTCCAGGCAGGAGTCGAACCTGCGGTCTCCGTCAATGGGGAGTTGTGTTTTGGCAAAGTACGTGGTCTCGCATTGCCGGCGTTCTGCCGCTGAACTACTGGAGCGGCTGCCCGGCTCTCCGGGCAGTGGTTTGGATTCTGAATTGCAGAGGACTCTCACCTCACGCCTGCCTTTTCAGGCGGTATTTCAGTTATTTACTTGCAGGCATCGTGGCCTGCGTTGATTGTTCTCGTATTCTTTTAGGATGTGCCTTATGTTTGTATCAAAAAGTCAAAGATCACGTTTCTGGCGGAGAGTGAGGGATTCGAACCCCCGATACGCGGGTGCGTATGCCACGTTAGCGGTGTGGTGCTTTCAGCCTGCTCAGCCAACTCTCCATGTGCGTCCGCGTCATCGCGACGGGGAGCACCAAGTTTAACCTAATTCATTTATGTGGACTTTATAAAGGTGTCGTGCTTGCTGCCTCGCGGAAGTTCCTTATTCCCGTGACGGCGTTCCTGCGGATGAGTGCGTCGATCTCCGACTTGATGTAGAAGGCGGTGGTTCCGACCATAGAATAGTGGAGCCTGCCGTCGAGCCTGCGCTCCTTGAGCCAGTCCTTGCTGACTCCGAGGTACTTCTGTGCCTCCTTCTGCGACATCCATATCTTGTCGCAGGTACGGACTTTTACTGTTTTGTTGACGGGCATGGTTGTATATTTTATTCGTTAGTGAATGTTCTCAGATGCTGATTGCCTGTATTGTGATGATGCTCTGGCTCCAGTTTACCTGCGTGATATAGTTGGCCACGCCGCGCTTCCTCATCTCTTCCTGATGTGTGCGCTTCACGTATTGCACGTTGGTACGTGCAGCATTGCAGGCGGCATTGTCTTTGAGGCCGAAACTTCTCATGGTTCCTGCCTTGATGTTCAGGATGTCATCTTTTGTCAGTCGTTCCATTTATTTATTTAATTTTGTTAATTATTTGCCTAAAAGCAAGGAGTTTTGCGATAAAAGTGCTATATTTACAACGCCAATCATAAAATACGCGGATTCTATTCGCGCCTCTACCTTGCTACCTAATTGCTTAGGTGTTGCAAAGGTATGAAAAATAACGCAAAGCGCGTAATTTGTATGCTATAATTATGAAATATTTGTAATACTAAACATATTTTTGCTTATGAACAAAATGGAAGTTAGTACAAAGATTAAATCCTTTATGAAAGATAGAGGATTAAAGCAGATAGAGTTGGCAAGCGAATTGGGGCTGCCACAATCCACCATTTCAGACATGATAAATGGTAGGCGCGACACTTTTCGCTTGGCTGAACTTATTGCAACACATTACAATATTAGCCGTGATTGGTTGATGGGCGGTTCAGAGATTCTTGACAATTTTAGCGGTAGTACCATAGAACTTAATCAAGAACAGAGACAAAATCTTCTTGACAGGCTTAACTCTCTCTACGAGCGTCATCAGGACATTATTCGCGAAGAGCAAGAGATAATGAAGCAGATGATGGCAATCAACAGGATGCTTATTGTCGGAACTAAAGAGACGGAGAGATGAATACGCTTACAAACGAACAGGTTATTCGATTATTCTCAGAAATCGAGGAAAGAATTACGGCCATAGAAAATTATCTTATGCAAGATGGTTTTATTGGGCGCAAAGTCGTTAGTGCTGAAAATAAGCCGAAAAAGTTGGCCGTAAAGGAAGGGGGAAAGTGCTTTAGCGGCCATAAGACGAAATACGGAACATATATCGAATCAGCCAAGAAGAATTGGCTAACAGGTATATTAAGGAATCCTGTACGGACATTGTATAAAGAAACATTGTTTCATTCAAGGTGTTGCTTATGCCAGAATGAGGACGTTACAGTAACTTCTCTGACTGTAGAGAAAAAGATTAAAAGCCAACGTGTGAATTATGTAATACCTTTGTGCGAAGTCTGCAAAGCCGTTCTGGACAATCAAAAGAATAGCCATAAAGAATCAAGGTCAATTTATTGGGGTGCTGTTATTAAGACACCTTTTGAGACTAACAAGCGAAAATTTTGAAACATTACAAAAATAAAAAAATCACAATATAATTATGATGAAATCCGAAGACTATAAGAGCAGATGTATAGAGTTGTTGAAATGGGCTTTTGTCATCCTCGGAGCAGAGATTATCATAATCCTTATCGTTTACTGGCTGAAGCCAGAATGGCTTGACAGATTTTAATATTATTGTACGCGCGAGTGCGATAATTGCTATAAATGTTGGCTGACGGTTGGCTGTGCGTATTTGCCTGCGTAAATAGCAGAATGCCAACAAGTTGGAAAACCATAGAAATGCTTCCCAAGCCGAGGGTCGCGGGTTCGAGTCCCGTATTCCGCTCATCCTTCGAGAAAACGTACATCCACACAGCGGGTCTTTCCCTCTGTGTGGATGTTTGTCTTACGGCTGCAGGTCCGCGTACTCCGTCACCACCGGGTAGCAGGGGCAGGCCTTCTGGGGATTCAGGTCGTGGTGGCCCACGATCAGGGCGCGGGGGTAGGCCCTGTGCAGTTCCTCCAGCAGTCGGCGGAGCGAGGCGCGCTG
>JAFUUL010000077.1 GCA_017483805.1 Prevotella sp. | reverse complement strand
GGACATCGGAAGGTGGCACAAAAAGCCAGAAAAGGTGGAAGTGAAGTGGAAGTGAAATAATTCACTTCCACTTCCTGAAACCTCGATAAACACTGGTGTTTCCGAAGAAAAAGTGGAAGTGGAAGTGAATTTGCAAAAAAACTTCAAAAAGTATCGTTTAATACATTTATTTTCATATCTTTGCCCCAAGTTTGCGTCTGGTGCGCCATCGCGCCGATGGCAAACGGCAGGTGCTGAACACCCGCGTAAAGAACGGCAGCCTGGAGTGCTATGCCAACCAGAACAGCATCCTTGAGGTGTTTGTCGTTCTGGGGGCTGCCCTTTTAGGTAAATCACGACAACCATTAACAGAAAGCAGCGCATCCGATGTGGGTGCGCTGCTTTCTGTTAATGGTTGTCGTGATTTACCTAAAAGGATAGTCATCGAATGCATAGGTCCAAATATACAGATACCCATTCCTATAGTCCTTGGTTTCCTTATTGCCACGAACGTCAAACCTGCTGGTTCCTTTGATTGGAATCTGCAAATACATGGCATCTGCTGATCGGTTACTTGGACTGAAAGCAAACATTCGGGTTTTCTTGTCAGTCAGCGTGCCAATGCGTATGGCGGCATCCCTCACATCGCGGTCGCTGCCATTGGTGCCAGTTTTGTTGACGATTATTTCCCTGTCGATGCTCATGGTATTCTCGAGGACATTCATATCAAATACCCCATTCGAGGATGAAGGTTCCATGTGACAGGTGCCGCTGATGGTAAAGGCGCTGACACTGGCTTCATAGTTCCAATGACTGCCTGAGGCCGTGAAGGTCGCCTCGTGAGAGGGAACCGAAAATGTGAACTGGTCATCTCTGATAGTCAGATGTCCGTAGAAATCACGAACGAACGTATTATCGTCAATATCTATCCAGCCCGTATCGTCAACCCTGTCCACCACAAAGATTCGAGTAATCCTCACATCCTTGTCAACCAGCACCCGCTCCATGTCGCTGGTGGTCTCCTGTTCAGAGCCCTCAATGACTGTTGTATCGGTGGCCTCCTCGGTCTGCCGTTCGTGGCTTCGCCAATGTTCGTACTTCACCGTTTCGCAGGTTGGCGAGAAGAAACGCTTGCCATCGGGAGCCTGATAATACCAGCGCGACTGCAGGCTCAGGTCGATGTCGATAGTGTCGGTAATGCCCAGCGCATCGTAGGGAGCCACAAAGCGGTCTTTCCAGTCGTCCACCGTGTTGCGATAGGTCTTGATCTGCTGCGTCTTGTTGTTCCTGATGCTGATCTGCATGCCGGTGAGATAGTCCCCGTAGCATTCTGGCGGTGGCGGCGTCTCGCCGACATTGATGTTGAGGCCACGGCCGTCACGTGAGCGTCCTCTGACAGAGGGCTTGGCGGTGGGACGATAGAGAGCCACGATGTCCAGATTGCCGCTGACGCTGCCTTTGCCGTATTGCAGATAGGCCGCATAGGCATCGCGCACAAATCGGTTGTTCTTGCAAGGCCAGTCAGCCAACGGATCTTCTGTATAACGGAAGTCATCGCTATTGACGAACGAGAGCCAGTGGCTATCGTCCTTGATGGCAAATGTCGAGGGCCACTGCACCAACTCCGTCACAAAAGTTTTATCTACAGCGAACAGACTGTAGGGCTTGATGATTACCGACGAATCGGCTTTGATATGGATGGTGCGGATGCTCAGTGCCCCAGTAGATGGATCGTCGCTACCGAACTGACTGATGTGCATCACGGGAAAGGCCATCGAATGGGTTACATCGTGTATGATGGGGTCGGTGGTATTGTTGCGGTTTTTGCTATAAGAAGCCTGACTGGTAGCAATCTCCCTCATGTGTGCTTGACAGAAATCTTTGAAGCACTGCCTGAACTGCTCTTCGTTCTGGCCCCAGATGTCTCTTACCAGTCCGCCGAAGCCTTTCGAGGCATCGAAGTCGGTCATCATCTGGTTGCCGTCGCGCTTACCCTTGTTCAACTGCATCCACTGCAAGAAGTCGCCCAGCATATAGCCGCCCTCGGTATTGGCATCATAGTAGCCCTTGCCGAAACGGGCCGGATAGGACGGGAAGAGCGAGTTAGCCAGCAACTCCTTGCAGTCACGGCCGCTGAAGCCCGTACTCATGGTCTGGTCTTCCTCAGGGTCGTAGTCAATGTAGCCCTGCTGCTTCATCCAGGCAGCATAGTCGTGCTCCACCCATGAACCCAGCGCTTCGAAGAAACGCCGTTCCTGCAACAGCGAACACTTCAGGTAGTCGGTCTGGAAGACGTGCATCAACTCGTGGGCCAGTGTCACCATCATACAGTCAGTGCGACGGGAACGCTGATACGGCTTATTGACAAAGCCCTCGTAGTTCACCATGACATAAGGGGCCACCAAGGGCACTTTGACGCGGAAGGCCTCCTGATACAGAGCCTCGACCCTGGGGCTGAGATAGACCGTAAACTCCTCGGAGAGCGGTTTCATCTTCAGCACCGTGCGACAGTAGCGGGTGGCCATCTTCACGCCATTGATAATATCCTGCACGCTTTGGGGGATCATCAGTGGGTCGTTGGCCAGTTCCTGCAGTCGTTCGTCTTCCGCGATAGCCAACATGAGAGCCTCGGCATAGTGGGTGTTGCTCTTTCTCATCTTTTCCGGCGTGTCAAAAATGCTGTAGTTGTCATTTGGCCAGCGTTCACGCAGTATCTGGTAAGCACGGCGCTCGGCCAGGGCATGACGCTCCTCCAGTTCCTGCCGCTGGCGGAAGTACAACTGGGTGTAAGTGCTGTCCTCGGTCATGGTGTAGCGGAAGCATACGTTGAAGTTGCCAAACTCGTCGTTGAAGTGCAGGAACACACCATCATCCCCTTTCCACCAGTTGTTAGGCCAGACACCGGCATCATAGAACTCGCGGAACCAGAATGACACTTCTGGATAATGAGATAAGGTGTAATAGGCAGCCCCCAGAACGACAATCACCTCTAAGATGCTGTTCTGGTTGGCATAGCACTCCAGGCTGCCGTTCTTCACGCGGGTGTTCAGCACCTGCCGTTTGCCATCGGCGCGATGGCGCACCAGACGCAAACTTGGGGCTAACTCCTGTGGGATATCCAGGTCAGCCAGTTTGATGCTGATCTTGTACTTGCCTGGGATGACTGAGTCGTGCGGCAGACCGGCACTGATGTCCCATGCCGTCAGGAGCAGTCCCATGCTGTCGCGCTGCAGTTCGTCGTTCATGCGTTTCAGGTCGGCAATGGGCACTTCCGTAACGGTCATGTTGACATCCTCTTCGAAGGCGCCGGCATCGGCACTGATGGTAAGGCCCTGGGCGGGGTGGATGGTAAACGCACGGCTGTGGCCGTTCTGGGTGAAAGGTACATCGGGGTCGAACGAGCCGAGCACATCATCTGTAAACCGTTCTACGGCGGTACGGTTGTCCACCTGTTCGTCATTGCCGTCACCGCCAGGTTCGCGGCTACAACGGTTGCTGCCCGGACAGGCAATGAGGCTGAACACGGTCAGTACTGCAAACGTCAACCTGCTATATCGGCATAGGGGCGAGAGGATTCTCTTGTTAGTCATTGTTTTAAGTCTTATACTAGTAATTTTGGTGCAAAGATACGAAAATAAATGCATTAAACGATACTTTTTGAAGTTTTTTTCCGAAAAAGAATTTGAGAACAAATCGGGCAGGAGGGATTCTCCTGAATCAATGGGGACGGTTCTGATTGACCAATGACGTCATCACGTTACTTTTCGTCCAATCACCAGTCGATCCCCATCGGGGGCTCTTTCCTGAGGTTAAGGAATCTGCGAAGAATCAGCGGGCGCAAATTGCTATTTGCTATCCTCGCAAAACTTTTATAAACTCGTCGATGCCCACAATGTTAATAAAAGGGAATGGTGTCTG
>JAFUUL010000076.1 GCA_017483805.1 Prevotella sp. | reverse complement strand
GCCTGAGCGGTGCCGTCGAACCCATTGGCGGTCTGGCCGTGGTGCTGCTGGCTTCGCTGATGACGCCGGTGCTGCCCTATATGCTGGCCTTTGCCGCCGGTGCTATGTTCTATGTCGTCGTAGAAGAACTCATCCCTGAGGCTTCAGAGGGTGAGCACTCCAACTTCAGCACCATTGGCTTTGCCATCGGTTTCGTGCTGATGATGGTACTCGACGTGGTGATGGGATGATGAGCATTGAACATTCTTGCTCTGGCAAGCGTCCCTGCGGGCCGAGCGGAATATTGAAAACTAAAATCAGGAACTAAACGGGAATGACAAAAGCAATTCGCTATTACAGCAAGTTCGGCCATACACGAAAGATGGCCGCTATCGTATCAGAGAAAGTGGGCGTGCCCGCAGAAACCATCGAGCAGCCCATCAATGAGTATGTCGATGTGCTCTATTTCGGCTCGGCCGTCTATGCCGCCGTCGTCGACTGGCGCGTAAAGAAGTTCATCAAGACACTCTCGCCCGACAAGGTGGGACGTGTCATCTGCTTCTCGTCGGCAGCCCTCATCGAGAGCAACTACCCGAAGATCAAGCAACTCTTCGAGAACCAGGGCATTCAGGTAGACGAGCGTCAGTTCACCTGCCGCGGCTCCATGGGCCCCATTCAGGCCGGACATCCAAATCAGGCAGACCACGAGGCACTGGCAGCATTTATAGAGTCTACACTATGACGAACATCGACTTAGCAGCCTACATGAGTGGCAGCATCAGCCGCATCATGGCAAAAGCCTACAAAAACGTGCTGTCGAATCCTCGTGAGGCGAAGTTTGCATTCCGTATGCAGCAGTTGTTCGCCAAGTCGGAGAAACGGCGCAAAAAGGTGGGGGAGCAGGAAGGGATAGACGTGCCGCCGTTCCTTATCTGTTCTATTTCCACCATTTGCAATCTGCATTGCAAGGGTTGCTATGCAAGGAGTAACGGTATAGTAGAGACTCTCCCCCAACCCCTCCCTGTGAGGGAGGGGAGTGGTTACCCTCTGGACGAGGATTCAGTAGCAGGTCTATCTGCTCCCCTCCCTCACAGGGAGGGGGCGGGGGAGGGTCTTTCCCCTGACCAATGGAAGGCCATCTTCACCGAAGCCGCCGACATGGGCATCAACTTCTCTCTCCTGGCAGGAGGTGAGCCGATGATGCGCAAGGACATTCTGGAGGCGGTGGCCGAAGTGGACGACATGATATTCCCCATCTTCACGAATGGCACGCTCATCGGTCCGGCCTATATGGAGTTCTTGCGAAAGCATCTGAACATGGTGCCCATCATCAGCATCGAGGGCACGGCGATGGGGACTGACGAGCGGCGCGGACAGGGCGTGTTTCGTCGAGCCATGCAGTCGATGGAACTGCTGAAGCAGGCAGACCTGTTCTTCGGCACCAGCATCACCGTGACGACCGAGAACCTGTCGTTGGTGACATCTTCCGAGTTCATCGACCAGTTGCGTGGCTACGGCTGTAAGATTGTGTTCTATATAGAATATGTACCCACGGAAGAAGGCACGGAGCATCTGGCCTTCAACGATGAACACGTGGCGGAGATGGAGCAAATCTTGGAGCAGCGGCGCGGGGAGTATGAAGACATCATCTTCCTTTCTTTCCCTGGCGACGAGAAAGCCCTCGGCGGCTGTCTGGCTTCAGGGCGTGGCTTCTTCCATATCGGCCCCGACGGTTCGGCAGAGCCTTGTCCTTTCTCGCCTTTTAGCGATAGCAATGTGGTGAAATTAGGCGTGCGGGGTGCCCTGCAATCACCTCTGTTCCGCAAGATTCGTTCCGCCCATGCCCTTGGATGGGAACATACGGGTGGCTGCACACTCTTTGAACATCGTGAGGAAATAGAACAAATGATAGAACAAAACACGGAATCATAACTTAAACAATTAAACTATGGAAATCAAAGCAGTAAAATTCAGGCGCGACGGCTTCTACACCCAACCGTTCGCTTTCGGTGGTGAAGAAGGCCCCGACAAGTTCGACCATAACATCCGTTATCGCGGCAGTCTGCAGAACTATCTCATCGACACAGGCTCTGAGGTTATCCTCGTAGATACCGGTCTGCCCGCAGGCTTCCCCGAGGAGGTTGTCGACGAGAAGGCTATGGCCTATACCGGCAAGAACATCTGTGACTATATGGAGGCGCTGGCCGCCCTGGGCTACAAACCTGAACAGGTGACGAAAATTCTGCTCACCCACCGCCATAGCGACCACTCGGGCGAAATTCGTTCGTTCCCCAATGCAAAGATCTACGTGGGAGCCGACGAGACGCAGGCCGAGGAACTGAAGGGACTGACAAACGTGGTGCCCGTCACCTATACCGACGGTCCCTATCACAACTTCCCCGAGGCGCAGAAGATCAGTGACGGCGTGTGGTTCATCAAGGCCAAGGGCCACACCAACGGCAACAGTCTTGTGATTGCTGAGAGCGACGGACTCTACTATATGTTCCAGGCCGACATCACCTACGTGGACGAGGCCCTGTATGAGAACAAACTGTCGGTGGTCTACGACGACCTGTCCGCAGCCCGTGAGACGATGGACCGAGTGCGCGAGTTCGTCCGCAACAATCCAACGGTTTATATGGGTACCCATACCCCGCAGGGTTACGAGAACCTGGAGGCCAAGCGCGTGATGGATCTCGACCATCCTGTGCCAACCGTCTTCGCAGAAATAGATTTCTCCAAGGCTGAGGCTTCCGGCAAGTATGTCTGCTCCGTCTGTGGCTATGTCTACGACCCGGCAGAGCACGACGGCGTGGCTTTCGAAGACCTGCCCGACGACTGGCGCTGCCCTCGCTGCAAACAGCCTAAGGAAAAGTTCAACAAGGCATAAGAAGCACTGAAGGACTAGTTGTTCTTCTTGTAACTAACGACAGCCCAGCCGGACATGAAGAGGGCGATGGCGGTGAGGGCCAGCAACTGGTGGGCGATGGCGCTGAAGCCGCCGCCTCGGATGAATACGGTCCGGATGGCGTCGATGAAGTAGTGCATGGGGTTGACGTAGGTGGTGGCGTAAGCCCAGTCGGGCATGGATCGGGTGGGGGTGAAGAGGCCGCTGAGCAGCATCAGGCAGACCACGAAGAACCACATGACGAGCATAGCCTGCTGCATGGTGTCGCTGTAGTTGGAGATGATAAGTCCCAGCGACGAGAAGAACAGGGCCAGTAGAATGGCCAGCAGATAGACCAGACAGAGTGGGCCCTGACAGGTGATGCCATAGATGGCCCACGAGAGCAGCAGACAGACAGTGAGCACCACCAGGCCGATAATCCAGTAAGGGATGAGTTTGGCCAGGATGAACGACCACTTGGAGACGGGCGTCACATTGATTTGTTCGATGGTGCCCTTCTCCTTTTCGCCCACAATGTTCAGCGCCGGCAGGAAGCCGCAGAGCATCATCATCAGGATGCCCATCAGGGCGGGTATCATGTAGACCTTGTAGTTCTGACCTTTGTTGTATAAATTGAGAGTGGAAAACCGAGAATTGAGAATGGGCTGACGCGATGTGACGATCTGACTGAGATACGACGAGCCGATGCTGCCTTTTGTGCCGTTGACGGCGTTGGCGGCAATGAGATAGCGGCCGTCCTTGATCTCGATGATGATGTCGGCACGACTCTGCTCAATGTCTTTCATCGCCTCGGCGTAGGTAGCCTTCTGACCGCCGAAGATGAAGTAGCGGCTGGCCTCGATGCGGTGCACCAGTTGCTGCGACTGCGTGGTGCGGTCGTTGTCCACCACGTCGACCACGATGTTTTTCACCTCCTGGTTCATCACCCACGGCATCACACACATCACCATGATGGGGAAGATGAAGATGATCTTCGGCATGAATGCGTTGCGGCGCATCTGCAGAAACTCCTTTTGTATCAGATAGCGTAGAGTCATACGTCGAGTCGTTTGTTGAATTTCTTAAGTGCAACGAAGAGCAGAAGGGCCGTCATGGCGCTGAGCACTGTGACCTCAGACAGCACCTCGCGGATGCCGACGCCCATGATCATCAGTTTGCGCATGGCCTGGATGTAGTAGCGGGGCGGTATCACGGCCGATATCCACTGCAGTACTGCCGGCATCGACTCCACCGGGAACAGCATGCCCGAGAGCATCACCGTGGGCAGAAGCAACACCATGGCCGAGACAAGCAGGGCCACAAACTGTGTCTTGGCAATATTGGAGATGAGCAGGCCAAGCGAGAGGGACAGCAGGATGTAGAGCAGCGACACAAGGATAATCCAGCCCAGAGAGCCCGACAGGGGAACCTCGAGCACCGTGGCCGACATGACCAGAATAATGACGAGAATGAGGAAGGCCAGCAGAAGATAGGGCACAACCTTGGCCATGATGATCATGAGCGGTCGGACGGGCGATACCAGCAGCACCTCCATCGTGCCCCGTTCTTTCTCGCGGACGATGGAGACCGAGGTCATCATGGCACAGATGAGCAGCAGGAGCATGCCCATGATGGCCGGCACGAAGTTGTAGGCCGACTTCATGCGAGGATTGTAAAGAAGTGAAGAGTGAATAGTGATGAGTGAAGAGTGGCCTGCCGCCAGCGTCTGCTGGGCATAGGCGGTCCACTGCTGGGCCATGTTGGGGTCGGAGCCGTCAACAATGAACTGGATGCCGCTATGGCGGGAGGCATAGTCGGCGGCAAAGACCACGGCCAGGTCGGCCTGCTGGTTGCGGATGAGACGCTCGGCATCGGCCGGGGTGGGGACGGTGGCCGTGATGATGAAGTATTCCGAGGCTGCCAGACGGTCGACGGCCTGACGGGTGAGGTGGTCCATCTGTGAGGTGACCACCACGGTGCGCACATTCTTTACGTCGTTTCGGATGGCGAAGCCGAAGAGCAGCATCAGGATGATGGGCATGCCGAAGAGGATGAGCATCGTACGCTTGTCGCGCAAGATGTGGCGGGTCTCCTTGATGACAAAACTATAGAACTGTTTCATTGGCTAATCTCCTCTTTTGGCCTGTCGTGCCAGGTAAGTAAACACATGGTCCATGTCGGGCTGGTTGAGCCGTCGTTTCAGTTCGTCGGGCGTGCCGATGGCGCTGATCTTACCGTCCACCATGATGGAGATGCGGTCGCAGTATTCTGCCTCGTCCATGTAGTGGGTAGTCACGAAGATAGTGATGCCACGGGCAGCAGCGTCGTAGATGAGTTCCCAGAACTGGCGGCGCGTGGCCGGATCAACACCGCCCGTCGGTTCGTCGAGGAAGACGATGCTCGGCTCATGGAAGATGGACACCGAGAAGGCCAACTTCTGCTTCCAGCCCAGGGGCAGTCCGCCTACCAGGTCATCGGCATGGTCTTCAAACTGCAGGCGATGCAGCAACTCTTCACTTTTCACTTTTATCTCTTCACTCCCCATGCCATAGATGCCGGCAAAGAGGCGGATGTTTTCACGCACGGTGAGGTCTTCGTAGAGCGAGAAGCGCTGACTCATGTAGCCGATGTGCTTCTTGATCTGCTCGTGCTGGGTACGGATGTCGAAGCCTGCCACCGTTCCTGTGCCGTCGGTGGGTTGGTTCAGACCGGTCAACATGTGCATGGCAGTGGTCTTGCCTGCCCCGTTGGCACCCAGGAAACCAAAGATTTCGCCTCGGCGGACGCTGAACGAGATGTCATCTACGGCGTGGAACGTGCCGAAGGCCTTCACAAGATGAGAGACCTCGATGACATTATCTGGTTGAGAGTTGAGAGTTGAGAGTTGAGAGTTGGCTGACGCCTTCTCTATTCCTGGTGGATTGAACACATCCTTGAAGCGGTCGAGGATGACTTCCGGTGTGTCGATGCCGCGCACCTGACCGTGGTCGAGGAAGGCCACACGCTCACAGCAGCGCACCTCGTCGAGATAGGGTGTGGAGGCAACGATGGTGATGTCGCGCTCCTTCAGCGTGAGCAGCATCTCCCACAGTTCCTTTCGGCTCACGGGGTCGACGCCTGTGGTCGGCTCGTCGAGGAAGAGAACGCTGGGCTGATGGACCAGGGCGCAGGAGAGGGCCAGTTTCTGCTTCATGCCGCCCGAGAGTGCGCCCGCCTTGCGGTCGGCGAACCGTTCTATCTGCGAGTAGATGGCGCGGATGCTGTCGTAGCCCTCGTCGACAGTGGTGCCGAAGAGGGTGGCAAAGAACTCCAGATTTTCGCGCACCGTCAGATCCTGATACAGGGAGAACTTGCCCGGCATATAGCCCACCCGGCGGCGTATCTCCTTCATCTGGCTCACCACGTCGAAGCCGTCCACGCTGGCCGTACCGCTGTCGGGCAGCAGGAGTGTGGCGAGGATGCGGAACATCGTGGTCTTGCCGGCTCCGTCAGGGCCAATCAGTCCGAAGACCTCGCCCTTCGAAACCGAGAAAGACACGTCGGTGAGTGCATTCACCTGACCGTACTTCTTGCAGATGTTGTTGACGACGATACTCTCCATCAATTCACTCATCACTTATCACTCATCACTTAAAACTCACCTCCCCGTACATGCCGATTTTGATATAGCCGTCATTCTGGACGGCCACCTTGACGGCATACACCAGGTCGGCCCGCTCATCATCGGTCAGGATGGTCTTCGGGGTGAACTCCGAGTGGCTGCTGATCCAGGTCACCGTGCCGTCATATGCCGTGCGCTGGCCGTCACCATAGTTGGCGAACACCTTGGCGGTCTGGCCCACTCTCACTTGCTGCAACTGGGCTGAGGTGATGTAGGCACGGATGAACATCTGCTCTGTGTCGGCCATCTTGAAGAGCGGCTTGCCGATGGCCACGAACTCGCCCTGTTCGACAAACTTCTCCAGCACCGTGCCCTGGATGGGTGTGGTGATGTGGCATTTGCGCAGTTGGTCGCGCAGTTGGTCCACCTGCACGTCGGCAGCGGCCTGCTGGGAGTCGAGTGTGGAGAGTTGGGTGCGGAGGGCCGATGTCTGGGCCTCCAACTGTTTCTCCAGCACCAGCACCTGACTGGTGGCATCGTCGAGCATCTTGCTGGGGGCAGCCCCGTCGCTCACCAGTTCGCGGTAGCGCTGCTGCTCCTGACGGGCCTTGGCCAGTTGCTGGCAGGTGGCGGCAATCTGCTTCTCCAGGTCGGGCTTCTGACTCTGGTAGACTGCCTTCGTCGCCTCCGTCTGCTGTATTTTCAGCCATGTCTGGGTGGTGTCGATGAGGCCCACCTCACGACCACTATCCAACTGGTCACCCTCGCTGATGTCGAAGCGCAGCAGCGTACCGTTTTGTTCGGCAGAGACGGTTACTTCGGTCGCCTCGAAGGTGCCCGTGGCGTCGTATTCCTTTTCGTTGTTTCCGCAGCCGGCCAGCACCACCAGCCCAGCGGCCAATATCATGAATCTTTTCATAGTCATATTGTGTCGTTATTTCGATATTACATTATTCCATTATTCCGATCCCCGGGCGTACTTCAAATCATAGATTTCCTTCAGCATCTCTATCTCATGGACCGACTGTTGCACACGGGCAGCATTCTCGGCATTGATCTCACGCACCAGGTCGTTCACGTCGATGATGCCATGCTGCAGTTTCGATTCAGCAGCCCTGCGGACGGCCTGTCGCAGCGTGATGATTTCTTCGTCATCAGCCATCAGTCGGCGGTAGCGCTCGATGTCCTCGTTCTGCTGAATCTGCTCCAGACGGTTGTTGAAGAGGAACGTCTCACGTTGCACATTGAATGTCTCGCGTTGCACGCTGAGTTTCGCCTTGTCACCCTTTCTGGTGTAGAGGGCCCCGATATTCCATGACAGGCGGGCACCGACAATGCCGTTCAGTGACCAGTCGTGATTCAGCATATCGTCAAACATATTCAGGCCGGGGTAGCCGTAGTAGCCTTGAGCGAAGATGCTCAGACGGGGCATTAGGGCGGCATCGAGGACTTTCTCACGGGCATTGGTCAGCCGGAGTTGTGCGTCGATGGCTTTCAGTTCGGGGCGCGTTGATGGTTGTTGCGACGGGGGCGCATCCTGCGATGGCTTCTCCACCTGCGTCACCTCGATGCCGCAGAGGGCAGATAGCATCCTGCGTAGGGTCTGCTGCCTGGCCTCCAGATCGGTTTGCTGCTGTGCCACACGTAGCCGCTCGGCTTTCACGCTCAGGTAGTCGCTCTCGGCGGCTGTGCCGCGTTCGTACATAGAGCGCAGTCGCCTCTCGTTACCGGCCAGCAGCGTCTGCAAGTCAGCGTTCAACGTCATCTGCTCATGCAGCAACAGCAGGGCAAAGTACATCTCGTTCACGCGCTCGCGAACCTTATATATATTAGTCTCCGTCTGGGCCGACTCCACCTCGCCTTGCTGGCGGGCCACCGCCTTCTGGCTGCTGATGGTACCGCCGTCGAAGATGGTCTGTTGCACATCAATGCCAATCTTGTACTGGTCTTTCTTCAGTCCTTTCAGGTCGACGCCCATCCCCGAGAGCATGGTCTTCATCTGGTCCGGCCACGCCATCACGTCGCTCTGATAGGTAGCCTGTGCCGATGCCGAAACCTGGGGCAGCCAGCCTTTCTGTATGTTGGCCACTGTCAGGTCTGTGGTCTTCCCTATCAGGTCGTACTGCCTGATGAGCGGGTAGTTACGCTCCGCCGCCTGCTGACACGCCTCCAAAGTCTGGGCATTGGAGACGACCAGCGTAGTCTGAAGAGTGAATAGAATTAAAAAGAATCGTTTCATATTAGTTCTGTTTTCTTCCGATGGTGCAAAAGTACGGCAATTCTGCCATACTTTTATTATCTTCAAGCATGAAATAATGTTCTTTTTGTTCGATTTGTGAACAAATAGGGTGCTATATGCCAAGTTTTTATTATCTTTGCATCGTAATCCAACGCTATATTGACTATGAGTAAGGAACCCAAACTGATGAACTTCTCCAGGATGCGTGATATCTTTGAACCACACATCCAGCAGATTCGTGAACACATCTACATAGATAACGAACTGGCAATAGTCCATGGAGACCCGAGGGTGTTTCAACTGATTGTCCAGCAGAAGCCGCCATTCTCCATCGACGACTATCGGCTGGGCCTTATCGCCAAGGGTGAAATCAAGGGGAACATCAATCTGGTGGAGAAGCATATCACAGCCGGCACGCTTGTGTTCATCGGTCCTGGCTCTATCATCTGTCCGATCAGTTTCTCGCCCGACCTCGAGATCTATGGCATGGGCCTGTCTGTCCATTTCCCGATGCCGTTTGCTCCAGGCCAACTGCCATCGGCCTTCAACGGGCAGGTGCGTGACTTCCAGTTGTCCGTCAGCAATGCCGATATGGAGACGGCCCGCGGCATCATCGAAACACTATGGCACATCGTTCATCTGCCGGACTATAATCGCCAGACCGTCAGCAGCCTCGTGGCAGCGCAGATGCACCACTATAATGGTCTTTACAGCCAGTACACCATGCAGCGGCAAGACACGCTCTCCCGTGAACAGACCATTTTCGACCGCTTCATCTATCTGGTCAACCAAAGTGCTACCCGCGAGCATCAACTGCGCTACTATGCTGACAAGATGTGTCTGACCGAACGCTATCTGGGTACGGTCGTGCGTCAGGCCAGTGGCACAACGGCCAAGGAGTGGATAGACCGAGCCATCATCACCCGCATCAAGGTTGAGTTGAAGCATACCGACAAGTCCGTCGCCCGCATCTCGGAGGAGATGAACTTCCCCAACCCCTCGTTCTTCAGCAAATACTTCAAGCGACTGACCTCCATGACACCAGCCGAATTCAGGTTGTCGTAGCGACAGACTGCATATTCTGTAAAAAAGGTAGTAAGGTCATAAATTGGGTTAAAAGATTTGTACGGTAGCCTGCAATTGACTATTTTTGCAGCATGAATGCAAATCGGATACTGCTGTCGTCGGTCTTCCTGTTTTCCTGCATCAGCCTACTGGCACAGGAACGCAGGCAGCGCACTGTGGTCGATGGCGACACGGGGCTCCCCATTGCCCGGGTGAGCATCACCGGCCGTGATTTTACGATCACTACCGACTCGGCTGGACATTTCACGTTGCCCGCAAACTGCAAGACGCTGGTGTTCTCCCATGTTAACTACGTGAGTTATATGGCAAACATCAACGATCTGGATGACCGGGTGGAACTTTACAGCAACGACCATCGTCTGAACGAAGTGGTGGTATTCGGTACGCCGTCGGGCAAGGATCCGCTGGGCGAACTCAATAATGGGCTACGACTGAACAAAACAGACGCGCAACTGATGGCTGCCAACCCCAACGGCAATCTGCTGGGCCTGCTGTCGTATCTGATACCCAAAAAGTGGCGGTCGAGCAAGAAAGCCCGCCGCCAAGAAGAACTCAAGAGGATTTTAGAGAATTATTAGCCTGACGACCTTTATTTCAGGATACCTGTTTCCTTGTCTTGATGGTTCATGGTACGCTCAATGTCGCGATACTGGCGGCCACGACTGAGGTGCCAGATGAGGTTGAGGGTCAGGCAGTTCCCGTCATCGGCATCAGTGGCGATGTGCTTCTTGTGAATATATCGGTTCATCAGTTGGCCCGTCGACGTCTTGGGATGGGTGGAGAATGGACGCTGGACATAGAGGCTGAGTGTCAGACGTGTGTTGAGGCGCAGACTGGCGTTCAGTTGCCAGTAGGGCTGCTGGTGTCCGCGATGCTCCCCCTCCATGAAGTTCCAGCCGTTGTCGCCGTAGGCCGTGAGCGTCCAGCGTCCGAGGTAGGCCTGCAGCCAGGCGGCACCGTTGAGCGAGGTATAGGTATGGGTGTAGTCATCGCCGTAGTTGAAGAATCGGTAGAGGCCACAGTAGGCAGTGGCGGTGAGACGATCGGGCAGGATGGTCCACTGGGCATAGGGCTGTATGAAAAAGAAGTTGCAGCCGCGCTGGTTGGTCTGGGTGAGCAGGAAAGGGGTGGAAGGGACATTGCGATACGGCGACAGACTTGACGGGTGGGGGATGACTTTCTCCATGTTGCAGTGGGCGTTGAGGCGGTAGTAGGACTGGAGTTCGAGCATGAGGCGAGGCGTGGTGTAGGTCAGTCGCAGGTCGTGACTGGTGACGCGGTTGGGGCGGATGTCAGGATTGCCGACAAGAGTCTCCATCGCGTTCTGTTTGATGTGTACGTCGCTGATAAGTGCTATCTGGGAGACATGCTGCGAGATTTCAAAGTCGTATTTCAGGCGCCACCTGTTGGCGAGGGGGTAGGAGAGACTTGCCTTGGGCCGCAGGAGGAGAAAATCGTGGTGGTGGTCGGCCTGACTGAAGTAGCGACGGCTAAGGCCCAGCCCAGCCACATACTGAAGGCGCTGGAAGAGACGACCGCTCAGTTGACCGAATCCGTAGATGCCGGAGGTGTGCATGGCATTGTGGGCCTCGGCATCGCCCGCATAGGCATTGTCGGTGTAGCGCTGCAGGAACTGTATGCCTGTCGAGAGCGTGAAGGGCTTGAGGCGGTTCTCGTAGATGGCTTCAGTCCAAAGGGTATAGGTGTGACCAGTGGTGGTATATATATAAGGTGTACCCTCGTTGCGTTCGCTGTAGTCGCGGCTATAGATATAGGTGCCCACGGCATTGGCTGTGAGCGACTGGTGACGGAAGTCGCGATGGAAGTATAGGTCGAGCGATGGCGACTTCGACTTGTCGTGAGTGTCGTTGCGATAGAAACTTGTGACGCCGTTCTCCGTGTATTCGTGGTCAGAAGTCTGATGGATACTGCCGATGGGCTGTCGGCCACTGAGGCGTGCTTGGAAGACATAGTTGGAGTCGCTGAGGCTATATGTCAACTGCACATTGTGGCCTGCACTGCGGTAGTCGGCATGGGTCATCCTGCGCTGGATGTCGTAGGTTGTCAGGTCGTCCAACTGGTAGGTGGCCTGCTCCGTGCTGCGAGCGCCCCAGGTGTGCTGCCAGTTGGCTCCATAACTGATGCCCAGTTCGCTCTTGCCGATATTCGCCCTGCCGTAGACGGTGCCGTGACTGTTAAGGGAGGTGAGTCCCTGCGTCAGGTCGGTGCCTACTATATAGCCGCTGACGGGGCGTTTCACCTTGATATTGATGACATATGCCACGCCTTCGCCATAGCGCACACCGGGGTGGTCGATAAACTCCACCGCCTCTACGGCATCCATGTCCATCGACAGCATGTCGTCGGTTGTGGCCTGCACATCGTTGATGCGCACTTCCACCCCGCCCGTTGTTTCCAACGCGGTAATGCTGTGGCCGACCTCGTCGATACGGAGGTGTGGCAGGGACAGTTTGTTCAGCAGCGAATAGCCCGATGTCGCGGTCTCCCGCTGCTGTCTGCTGGGATAGATCATCTGTCGGTCGGCCTGCTGTACAACGCGGGCTCCCTTAACCACTACTTCCCGCAGTTCCACTTCCTGTGCCTGCACCAGCATGGGTGCAAGCAACAATCCTAAAAGTAATCTCTTCATCGTGTTTGTCTTTTTTCGGCAAAGGTACGCAGAGATTCATATATCCCCATGGAATAATGCCTGACATTTGTCTGACATTTGTCTGACATGGGCGGATGTGTGCTTTAGAGAGTGCTAATTGCTTTTTGTGGAAAAAGTGTCATATCTGTATTTTTATAGATTCTTTTCAAAGAAGGCAGACAATTTGTCCCAGGGTATGAGATTCTTTGGTTCGCCCTTGCCCTCCAACTCGGTGTAGCCGCCGTCGTAGAGGTCGCAGTGCGAGGCACTGGGGATGATGAGTAACTCCTTGTTCTCGGGGTTGGGATTAGGTTGACCGATGACACGATACCCCTCAGCCTTTCCTTCCACCATGTAGTGATAGGTAGCCTCGCCGAAATAGCGGGAGTGGGCCTCGGAGCCGTGCATCACGAGGACGGCAGAGCGGATCTCGTTGATATAATAGAGGAAACGGGCGTTGGCGTAGGCCTGCGTGCCGATGACGCGCCAGCCGTCGTTGGAGTTGCCGCTGCGCTTGTGGTAGCCGCGGGGGGTGATGTAGTAGTCGTAGTAGTCCTTGACAAACTGAGGAGCGTCTTCGGGCAGCGGGTTCACCACACCGCCAGCCATAGCCGTAGGGTCGGTGAGACGCTGCTTGGCCATGGCCTCACGGGCAGCGTGGCGAGCCTCCTCGTTATCGTCGGCATCGAAGTAGCCGTTGCCGCTGACGCGGGTCATGTCGTACATCGTCGAGACCACCGTCGCCTTGATGCGGGTGTCGGCAGCGGCAGCGTTGAGGGCGATGCCTCCCCAGCCGCAGATACCGATGATGCCGATGCGCTCGGCATCCACGTTATCCTGTTTCGAGAGAAAATCGACAGCGGCCATGAAGTCCTCGGTGTTGATGTCTGGCGAAGCCGTGCGGCGCGGTTCACCGCTGCTCTCGCCGGTGAACGATGGGTCGAAGGCCAGCGCCACAAAGCCGCGCTCTGCCATCCGCATGGCATAGAGTCCTGACGACTGCTCTTTCGTTGCTCCAAACGGTCCGCTCACGGCCAGAGCAGCCAACTTCCCTTCCTCGGGGAGATTGAGGGGCGTATACAGGTCTCCTGCCAATGTCAGTCCATACTGCGTCTCGAACGTCACCTTCTTGTGATTCACTTTCTCACTCAGCGGGAACACCTTGTCCCACTCTTCGGTCAATTGCAATGTCTGTTTCATATCTTTGTTTTCGTTTGTACTCTTTTGTGTGCATGCTGCCAACATCCCGCCAAGCAGCAAGACTGCAATCATAGTCTTCTTCATTTGATGTACTTTTTACCGTTCTTTACAAATACTCCCCTTGTTGGCTCCTGCTTCAGTGCGGTGCCATTCAAGGTATATGATTTATCGTCTTGTTTGGCTGCGGAGACGGGAGCGATGCCCGTACTTTCGGGTACTGACAGCGTCACGCTGATGCGCCCCTGTCCGGCCTTCAGAAATGTCTTCAGTTCGTCCGTCGACTGATACTCGATGCGACCCAGACGGGTGTAACTCCATGAGTTAGAACCATAGAAGAGCACAATCTGGTTGCCGCTGTAGAGAATCACATCGCCAGCCGCAGTCGTGATCTGCTGATTGCTTGTGGGCAGCGAGCGTCCCAGAGCGCCCACCTTCTCGAAACCGCCGTAATCATCGGCCTCATAGGTGATGGCCGACTGCTGCAATGCGGCCATCAGCGTCCGTGTGGCCTCGTTGTCTACTAACGTGACGGGCAGCGTCTTGCCCTCGATGGTGATGTTGATTTTCATATCCGATGATGTCGTTTGTGCCTGAGCCTCCTCGCTGGAACAGGCCGTCAAAAGCAGTGCTGCGACTGCCAGAACGAGGCGTGTTATCATTATTCGTTTCATACCGCCTGCAAAGTTACAACGAAAAATCCGCAACTCTGTTATACGGATTGCGGATAGATTTACCAAAAATGCGGATTCATCAAGACATCTTAAACTGCGAGGGCGTCTGGCCTGTCATCTGCTTGAAGAGGCGGGTGAAGTGACTGGGATATTCGAAGCCCAGTTGCTCTGATGCCTGCGTCACGCCGATGCCACTCAGGAGGAGACTCTTGGCACGCATCACGATGAAACTGCGGATATAGTCCTTTGGACTCTCGCCCAGGGCCTCGCGGACGATGTCGCCAAAATAACCGGCGGAGAGACACAGTTCGCTGGCGCAGTATTTCACGCTGGGCAGACCGTCCTTCCGCTGGCGGCCCTTGTCGTAGTAATCGACGAGCACCTGCTGGAACCGGCTGAGGATGTCGCTGCCCGCAGTGGTCATCTCCTTGAACTGACGGGCGTAGAAGCGGCGGCAATAGTCGAGTATCAGGAGGATGTAGTCGCGGATGATGTCGTTCTGCCCCTCGTCGCTGCCGTGCGCCTTCAGTTCCTCTCTTATATTGGCCATCAGTCCTGCCAGCACCTCTTTTTCTTCGGCAGTCAGGAAGAGGGCCTCGTTGGCATTGTAGGAGAAGAAATGGTAGTCGGCCATGCGGCGCTCTATCTCCGAGTCGTGTATGAAATGGGCATCGAACAGCAGTGCCCATCCGCTGTACTCGCGCCGTGTACCGTCGTCCTGCTTGCCGCCTATCTGTCCTGGCGAGAGTGCCAGCAGTGAGCCGCCGGCCTCGTGGTAGCGGCCGATGCCGTAGACAAGGTTCTCTGGAAACTCGCGCTGCAGGAACAGCCCATAGACCTTGTAGCGGTTCAGCGAATGCCGAATCTTGCCCGCCTCGTCGTAGTGGACAATGCTGACATGCGGATGCCATGTCGGTGCCCCGATGTCGCGTGCATAGTCGTTGGCTTCGTTGATGTAGAGATCAATCTTCTCGGGCATAAGTCAGCGTATAGGCACGGCTGCGGTCGGAGAGGATGTGGAGACTTGACTGGGCCTCAAGGAGGGGCTTCATCCGGCGGATGAGGGTGTAGAGCGTCTCGCTGGCATCGTCTTTCTTGGGCCAAAGGGCCTCGCAGATGGCCTGCTTGGTCAGTCGGTGTTCGGGGGCAAGGAAGAACATCTCCATCAGTTGGTGCTGCATAGGTGTGAACTTCACTTCCGTGCCGTTGGTGGTGAAGAAGCGATGGTCTCTGAGGGTCAGACCGCCAAAGGTGATGCCCGAAGGGGCGGGCCTGCGCTTGAGAACGCCGATGCCGACGGCCCAGATGAAGGCCATTGACGCGAGAGCCATAGCGGGACGCTGGTCGCTGAGGCGCAGGATGGTGGCGGTGGAGCAGTGGGCCTCGATGGTGGTGGCGAGATCCTCGTCGTCGGGAACTGCTGCTGAATGCTGCGAGGTGCCAGCCGGTCTTAGCGAGAGGAGCACCTGCGCACGGAGAGCCTCCGTCTGCAGGTGGCTGTTGAAGGTGCGGATGGTGTCGGTGGTGATGATGTCGGCGGGCTGTTCGCGCAGCGTCTGTGCGAGTGCCTGCTGGATTTCTTCATCGACCCAACGGCTGGTGTCGGAGTAACTGCCGATGCTGGAGACCACAGATGCCAGGATCAGGGCCAGCGATACGATGACGGGGTGCCAGCGACTCATAGGCTCATGAAGGTTTGCATGAACTGTTCGAGGCGCAGCAGGCCGTAGGCTCCACTGACGCATGCCTCCTCGTCGTAGTGCTCCATCGCGTCGGGCTCTATACCTTTATAATATATAAGGAAGGGCACGGGCTCGTTGACGTGGATGCGTAGTTCAACAGGGGTGGGATGATCGGGCAGGATGGCGATGGCCACTGGCTCGTCCATCTGTTCGGTGGCTTCGAGGATGGGCTTGATGAGGCGCTTGTCCAAGTAGTCGATAGCACGCAACTTGAGGTCGAGGTCACCATCATGGCCGGCCTCGTCAGTGGCTTCAACATGGACGAAGACGAAGTCGTCCTTCTGCAGTGCATCGATGGCCGCCTGCGCCTTGCCCTCGTAGTTGGTATCGGCCAGACCGGTGGCTCCGGGCACCTTGATGATGCGCAGCCCGGCATAGCGGCCGATGCCTTGGATGAGGTCGACGGCAGAGATGACGGCACCGGTCTTGATCTGCGGATACTGCTGCATGAGCGTCTGCATAGAGGGACGATAGCCGCCGCTCCACGGCCAGATGCTGTTGGCCTGTCGCTCGCCGCGCTTGGCCCTCTCGATATTGTAGGGATGGCGGGCCAGAAGATCCTGCGATTTCAGTATCAGGTCGTTGATGAGGTCGGCAGTCTCCTGGGCCTCTTGCTCGTGGCCTGCTTCGGGCTTGACAAGCAGCGGACGCCAGGGTTCGTTGGGGTGGTCGTGAGGCGGAGCGCAGACAATATGCTTGTTGCCGCCCTTGATGACCAGCAGGTGGCGATACTGGATGCCGCAGATGAACTTCACACGGTCGTTGCCCAGATGCTCGTTCAGGTAGTCGATGAGCACACGGGCATCTTCGGTCTGCAGGTTGCCGCCGTTGTGGGTGATGATCTTGCCGTCGGCCAAGGTGATGATGTTGCAGCGGATGGCGAAGTCGTCGTCGGCCATGTCGTAGCCGATGCTGGCAGCCTCCAGCGGGCCGCGGCCCTCGTAGACCTTGTTGAGGTCGTAGCCGAGGATGGCGGTGTTAGCCACTTCGCTGCCTGGAGGAAAACCTTCAGGCACGGTGATGAGCCGACCAGTGCGTCCGGCCTTGGCCAGCCGATTCATGTATTCAGGACGGGCATACTGTAGCAGTGTCTTTCCGCCGAGGCGTTCCACCTTGTGGTCGGCCATGCCGTCTCCCAGGATAATAATGTGTTTCATCAGATGTTAGCGATTGACATGATGTTGGCAAATACACCGGCGGCAGTGACGCTGGCACCGGCACCGTAGCCCTGTATGAGCATGGGGTACTCCTTGTAGCGTTCGGTGGTGAGCAGCACGATGTTGTTGCTGCCCTCCAGACCGTAGAACGGGTGGTGGGGGCTGACGGCCTCCAGCGAGACGGAGGTCTTTCCGCCCTCCATCTTAGCCACGAAGCGCCAGCGTTTCTGCTCCTTGTCCAGTTCCTGTCGGCGAGCCTCAAAGTCTGCATCGAGCGACGGCAGGTTTTTCCAGAAAGCCTCGATGGAGCCCTCGAAGAACGAGTCGGGCATGAAGAGGTGCTTCTCCACATCTTCCTGCTCGACGGTGTAGCCGGCCTCGCGGGTCAGGATGACCAGTTTGCGGATGACATCCTTGCCGCAGAGGTCGATGCGCGGGTCGGGCTCGCTGTAGCCTTTCTCCTTGGCCAGACGAACCGTCTCAGAGAAGGGCACCTCGGCAGAGATGGTGTTGAAGATGAAGTTGAGCGTGCCGGAGAGCACAGCCTCGATGCGCAGAATCTTGTCGCCGGAGTTCAGCAGGTCGTTGATGGTGCCGATGATGGGCAGGCCTGCTCCCACGTTGGTCTCGAAGAGGAACTTGATGCCGCGCTGCAGGGCCGTCTTCTTCAGTTTGCTGTAGGCAGGGTAAGGGCCGGAGGCTGCTATCTTGTTGGCCGTCACCACCGAGATGTTGTGGTCGAGGAAGTCCTGATAGAGGGCGGCCACCTCGGCCGATGCCGTGCAGTCGACGAACACCGAGTTGAAGATGTTCATGTTGATGATCTCCTCCTTCAGCCGCTTGATGTCGCTCGCCTCGGCGTTCTGCATCAGTTCCTTGTAGGTGCGCAGGTCGATGCCGTCGCGGTTGAAGATGGCCTTCTTGCTGGAGGCGATGCCCACCACCTTCAACTTCAGTTGGCGGGTCTCCTTCAACATCTTGTATTGAGAGTTGATCTGTTCGATGAGGTTGCCACCCACGGTGCCGATACCGCAGATGAAGAGGTTGAGCACCTTGTATTCCGACAGGAAGAACGAGTCGTGGAGCACGTTGAGGGCCTTGCGCAGATACTTGGCATCGACCACAAACGAGATGTTGGTCTCCGAGGCTCCCTGGGCACAGGCAATAACCGAGATGCCGCTGCGGCCCAGCGTGCCAAACAGTTTGCCGGCGATGCCCGGCGTGTGCTTCATGTTCTCACCCACGATGGCGATGGTGGCCAGACCGCTCTCAGCGTGCATGGGGAACATGGCACCAGTGACGATCTCCTTGGCAAACTCGATGTTGAGCACCTCGACGGCGGCGTTGGCATCCTCGTCGCGTACACCGATAGAGGTGGAGTTCTCCGATGAGGCCTGTGACACCATGAAGACCGAGATGCCGTGTTCGGCCAGCACGGAGAAGATGCGGCGGTTGACACCGATGACACCCACCATCGACAGACCGGTGACGGTGATGAGCGTGGTGCCCTTGATGCTCGAGATGCCCTTGATGGGCTTCGAGTCGTTCTCTATCTTCTGCTTGATGAGCGTGCCGGGATGCTCGGGGTTGAAGGTGTTCTTGATGCGGATGGGGATGTCCTTGACGCAGACGGGATAGATGGTTGGCGGGTAGACCACCTTGGCTCCGAAGTTGCAGAGTTCCATCGCCTCCACATACGACAGTTCGTTGATGGTGTAGGCCGTCTTGATGACCCTCGGGTCAGCCGTCATGAAGCCGTCCACGTCGGTCCAGATTTCCAGCACCTCGGCATCAAGGGCAGCGGCAATGATGGCAGCGGTATAGTCGGAGCCGCCACGCCCCAGGTTGGTGGTCTCGTTGGTGTCGCGATCGCGGGCAATGAAGCCGGGCACCACATAGATTCGGTTATTGTTTATTGTTTCACGGTTATTGTTTATTGTTTCACGGTTATTGTTTATTCCTTTGAAGGCTTCGCGCACCAGACTGTTGGTCAGGTCGGCATCAAGCACGTGCTTGCCCTGTTTCTTCATCGTGCGGATAAAGTCGCGGCTGTTCATGCGGCGGCCCCCCTTTACCAGGTTGGCCACGATATGGCTGCTCAGTCGCTCTCCGTAACTGACGATGGCCGCCTCGGTCTTGGGACTCAGGTCGTGGATGAGGTAGACGCCGTAATAGATGGAGTGCAGTTCCTCGAAGAGCGAGTCGATGGTAGCGCTTAGGTCGTCATGCTGTTCTCCTTCGGGAAAGAGCGTGTCAACCATCTCGTGATGGCGGGTCTGCATGGCATCGAACTCCTGCTTCCAGGTCTCGTTGCCGTCAAGTGCCAAGCGTGAGGTGGCAATCAACTTGTCGGTGATGCCGCCCAAAGCGCTGACCACCACGATGAGAGGTTTCTGCTCTGCCTCTACAATTTGTTTCAGATTGAGTATACTCTCTACGGACCCCACACTGGTTCCGCCAAACTTCATTACTTTCATACGGGCTTAAAAGTGAGAATTAATAGTGTCGATAATGCCAAGGACATTCTGGACGATATTGATGAGGGCTGCAATGGCAACAAGCACAAAAGCAGTAATCTTAATCCACAAAGTGCGAATGCCAAAGGGGATAATCAGCGTGAGCAGTGAGGTGATAATACTCATTCCCATGTAGACATAATTGATGGTATGCCAATCTGCTTCCGTCCATTGGAATACATATCTGAGAAACAGGTAGAGAAGCGCAAAAAACAGGATTGAACAGCAGTATGCCAGCAGGATAATGCTGGGCCAGTCTTTCTTTTTCTCGACCAATGGTTGACCGCAGTTGCTGCAAAACATGGCACCGTCTTCATTGACATGTGAGCATTTCGGACATTTCATGATTTTTTCAGTTTTGTTGGTTTACAAGGTGCAAAGGTACAAAATATTTCTTAATTCATAATTCATAATTCAATTTTTTTATTACCTTTGCACGTAATTATGACTCAAGAATACCAACTTCGCGTCTTGCCGCAGGTGGCGGCCGACAGCGAGAACCTGCGAAAATACATAGCCGACGAGAAAGGCATCGCCCTTCGCTCGCTGAAAGGAGTGCGCATCTTGAAGCGGTCGATAGACGCCCGTCAGCGCACCATCTTTGTCAATCTGACGGTGCGGGTCTACATCAACGAGGAACCCTCAGACGACGTCTTCGAGCGTGTGGACTATCAGGATGTCAGCCAGCGGCCGCAGGTCATTGTCGTCGGAGCCGGACCAGGCGGACTCTTCGCCGCCCTGAGGCTCATCGAACTGGGCTTCCGCCCCATCGTGCTGGAGCGGGGCAAGGATGTGCATGAACGGAAGAAAGACCTGGCCAATATCAGCCGCACCCAGCAGGTGGACGAGGAGAGCAACTACTGCTTCGGCGAGGGTGGGGCAGGCGCCTACAGTGACGGCAAACTCTACACCCGCTCGAAGAAGCGCGGCAATACGGAAAAAATCCTCCGCGTGTTCTGTCAGCACGGGGCCTCCACCAATATCCTGGCCGATGCCCATCCCCACATCGGCACCGACCGTCTGCCGCAGGTCATCGAGGCCATGCGCCACACCATTATTAATAGTGGTGGCGAGGTGCACTTCCAGACGAAGATGACGCGACTCCTCATTGAGGGCAACCAAATAACAGGCTGTATTGCTAATGAAAAGGAGTATCGCGGTCCCGTCATCCTGGCCACAGGCCATTCCGCGCGCGATGTCTATCGCTATCTGGCTGAGGCCAAGGTCGAGATAGAGGTCAAGGGCATCGCCGTGGGTGTCCGTCTGGAGCATCCGTCGATGCTGATTGACCAGATACAGTATCACAGCAAGGAGGGACGGGGCCGGTGGCTGCCCGCCGCCGAATATTCGTTTGTGACGCAGGTAGATGGCCGCGGCGTCTATTCGTTCTGCATGTGTCCTGGCGGCTTTGTCATTCCCGCCGCCACAGGCCCTGAGCAGATTGTGGTCAACGGCATGAGTCCCGCCAGTCGCGGCACGCAGTGGAGCAACAGCGGCATGGTGGTCGAGGTGCGTCCAGAGGATGTGGACAATGTAAAAATTGAAGATGACCCACTTCGCATGATGCACTATCAGGAGCAACTGGAGCGGATGTGCTGGCAGCAGGGCAATATGAAGCAGACGGCTCCCGCCCAGCGCATGGCCGACTTCGTGAACGGTCGGCTGAGTTTCGACCTGCCCAAGAGCAGTTATGCCCCAGGCCTGGTGTCGTCGCCCCTTCACTTCTGGCTGCCCAAGCCTATAGCCAGCCGACTACAGCAGGGCTTCCGCAATTTCGGCAGACAGGCTCACGGCTTCCTGACCAACGAGGCGGTGATGATAGCCGTCGAGACCCGCACGTCGAGCCCCGTCCGTATCGTCCGCGATGCTGAGACGCTGCAGCACGTCCGTTTGCAGGGCCTCTTCCCTTGTGGCGAGGGTGCCGGCTATGCCGGAGGCATCGTCTCGGCAGGTGTCGACGGCGAGCGTTGTGCCGAGATGTGTGCCCAGTATTTGGAAAAAATCGGTTGAACGCTTGGTCGTTTCATTATTTTTGTTTATCTTTGCAGCAGATGTATAACCCAACTAAATCTGAATGCTTATGAATAGGGAGGAGAAATTCGTCATCACCATCAGCCGACAGTTCGGCACGGGTGGACATGAGATTGGGGTCGAACTGGCTCGCAGGCTCAATGTGAAACTGCTCGACAAGCAGATACTGAACGAGGTGGCTCGCAAGTTTGACATCGTGGAGGATGCCGTGGAGAAGATTGAGTCGCGCAACCCGCTATGGCGCGACGACTTCACCCAGTTCTACCGCTCTTATATGGCAGGCAGCGAGTATAACGGCCAGGAGCAGGACCAGACCTCGCACCAACTCTTCGAGGCTCAGGCCGAAGTCATTCGCCGGGTGGCTGCCCAGGAGTCGTGTGTCATCATCGGCCGCTGTGGCTTCTACATCTTCCGCGACCATCCTAACGCCCTGAAGATCTTCATCCATGCTGACGATGACTGCCGCAAGCAGCGCATCGGCCGCAAGTATGACATTGCCAGTAGCGATGCCGCCGCGATGATTGTGGACAACGACTATAGTCGTGAACTCTACACCAAGACCTACACGGGCTGCGACTGGCAGGATGCCCGCAACTACGACGTGTCGCTCAATGTGCGCAAGTTCGGTGTCAATGGAGCCGTCGACTTTCTGATGAATGTCATCGGCTAATCTTCAATCTTCAATTTTCAATCTTCAATTAAACAGTGGCTTTTGGTAAATGGATAGGCGGCTACCTGGGATGGAGCGCCTTTGGGCCCCTGGGGGGCTTGGTGGGATTTGTGGTCGGCGCCGTGTTCGACGCTGCCGTGAGTGGCTTCGGCACTCAGGGTGAGCCGGCTCGTCTGGTGGACGAGCAGAACATGGAGGGCCAGCGCAACAGTTTTCTCGTCTCGATGCTGGTGCTGGCGGGCTATATCATCAAGGCCGACGGCAAGGTGATGCACTCCGAGATGGAGTTCGTCCGCAACGTGCTGCGCCAGAACTTTGGCGATGATGCTGCCTGGCAGGGCGACCAGTTTCTGCGCCAGTTGTTTGAGGAGCAGAAGCAGATGGGGCCGCAGGCCTTCCGTCAGCGCATTCAGGAGAGTTGTGCTCAGATAGCCCGCAATGTGGACTACTCCGGTCGTCTGCAGTTGCTCAACTTCCTGGTGATGATCGGGCAGGCCGACGGTCATGTGCCGCCCGTGGAACTTCAGGCGCTGAAGGAGGTGGCCCAGTGGCTGCAGATGTCGCCCAGCGAGGTCGACTCGATGCTCCACCTGAAGGGCGAGTCGCTCGACGATGCCTATCAGGTGTTGGGTGTCAGCCCCGATGCCACCGACGATGAACTGAAGAAGGCCTACCGTCGCCTGGCTCTGGAGCACCATCCTGACCGCGTGGCCAAACTGGGCGACGATGTGCGTCGCGCCGCCGAAAAGAAATTTCAGGAGATCAATGCCGCAAAAGAACGTATTTGGAAAGCCAGAGGGCTGTAACGAATTGCTGCTTCATGCGTGCTGTGCGCCTTGCTCGTCGGCCATCGTCGAGTGGCTGCTGCAGCACGACATACGCCCCACCATATTCTATTATAACCCCAACATCTGGCCTCGGCAGGAATACCTCATCCGCAAGGAGGAGAGCAAGCGGCATGCCGAAAGTCTGGGCATTCGCTGGATTGACGGCGACTACGACCACGAGCAGTGGCGGCAGGACGTCTGCGGGCTGGAGAGTGAGCCTGAGCGGGGCCGTCGCTGCGAGCAGTGCTTCACGCTCCGCCTGACGGCAGCAGCCCGCAAGGCCCAAGAACTGGGCATTGAGTATTTCGCCACCACCCTGGCCTCCAGCCGTTGGAAGAGCCTCGACCAAATCACCCGTGCCGGCCAACAGGCCGAACAGGCGGTGCCCGGTACCCGCTTCTGGGCACAGAACTGGCGCAAGGGCGGACTGCAGGAGCGCCGCAACCAACTCCTGCGGGAGTACAACTTCTACAACCAGCAATACTGCGGCTGCGAATACTCGGCCAGAAATGTGGCCCCCACCAAAGATCTGCTGCGCCAGTTGATGCGTGAGGCCAAGCGGCAGCATCAGGAACAGTTGCCCGCGATGTCTGCCGCGATTGTCGACCATCTCAAGTCGCTCATCACTCATCACTCATCACTC
>JAFUUL010000075.1 GCA_017483805.1 Prevotella sp. | reverse complement strand
TGCAATTGAAATACTTGCGATTGACCTGTGACTCTGTGCTTACGAATCTCAGCCATCCGCGACGGTTTCTCATTGTGTCGAGTATCATCCTCGAACACGTGTCAACTAATTGTTCTCTTAGCATGACTACTTTGTTTTATTAAATCTTACATGTCACGACTTTCGTAACACGATGCGAAAGTAGTCATTTTGCAAAACTCAATGGTGACGGCTCCCGTCACCAAACTTGTAAAGGAAGCAGAAAAACTCCACCTTTTTGACATTATTTAATAATATGAGGAGCAGATGTAACTATTCAGCGAATACACTTTAACTTTACATTTCAAGAAACGAATTGCTATAATGCCCATAATTTATCCGTAATAATAATGATGGTAATTACGGACAAAATTACGGTAATTACGGCAATTTATTTCAATAAGACACACTTTCATGGTGATTCGATGAATAGTTACAAGTAGTTCCCAAAATAGTCACCCTAATACTTCTACAATTCTTATACGGCAAGTTGACAACGTCGTTCGCTTTTCTGCTACTAAAAGTTGTCCTACAACTGGAACTTAATTCCAGCCATTTGCCAGACCACCTCATGCAAGTAAATCTGGTCAAGGTACATTCCCTGTTCTTCCCAAGTCTGCTGCAAGGTCAGGGCTGCAGGGCCAGGCGGAAGCCGAGGTTGTTGTTGCGGTTCGTCGGCGTGTTGTTGTTGCGATTGGCTGTACGGCAGTTCGTTGCCGTGTTGTTCCAACTGCCGCCGCGATTCACGCGGTTAGAGCCCTACGGAAATGTCCTTTCTATTGCTCATCTTCGCAAACTATGCAGATAGTGCCTGCTCTCTGCTTTTTCTACAAAGGCCAGCATCGACTGCAGACTGTCCAAACACTGCCGTTCTGTCATGTCGCCTTGTTCCAGTAGTTTACAGAGTTTTTTTTCTTTATCTTTGTATCTTCTACGACTGCGCTTGTTCAGCCTCAGTTGGTGAGGATAGACCACATAGCCCAAGAACGACATACCCATAGTAGTCCTGTTCATGCACAGTGGATGCATCTGCAACTTCAATTCCTGCTCTATAAATCTGCCATAATTACGGCTTTCCTCCAGCAACTCCTCTCGAGTATCAGACCAGATGACCACATCGTCCATATACCTTACCATGCCCTTGGCATGCAGTTGCTCTTTGGCATAGTGGTCGGCCACGGCCAGATAGTGGTTGGCAAAATACTGGCTCGTCAAGTTACCTATAGGCAGTCCACGCTGCGGTGTTACCTCGTAGCCATCGATAAGCATTTCAAAATAGGACAGCAATAGCCGATCCTTGAAAAGACTGGCCAACATTGTTTTCAAGCATCCATGCTCAATTGAATCAAAAAACTTGCACATATCCATCTTCAGAAACCATTTGTATCGGCGGCTATAACTCTGAGCCTTTTCTACGGCCTTATACGTGCCCAGTCCAATACGACTGGCAAAACTCACAGAGGTCTGATACCTTTCGAACACGCCGTGACACACACGCATCATGGCATGAGCCGCCACCCGGTCGCGAAAAGGAGCCACACATATCTGCCGACACTTAGGGTCATAGAGTTTGAAGTACCGGTAGTCGCCGAAGCGGTAACTGCCGTCTAGTAGTTGCCGACGCATCAGTTCCAGTTCGCCATCAAGCCGTTCACTAAAGGCCACAACCTCCCGTTTGCTACGCTTACCGCACGCAGCCGACAGAAAAGCCTCACGAAGGTTGTCCATTTCAGCAATCCTTGTCATTAAGTTTCCTGCTCGCTTCATGGCTGTTCTATCTCGGTTATTCTTACAAAAGCCTCTCCATACTTCTCGGCCCGCCTATTGACCCCTTTGATGGAGGCTATCGATGCAATGGTAACATCTTCCATACGTGCTATCTGGGATAACTCATCATCGGTAAACACTGCGTAGGCAGGAATGCCATTTTTAGCGGCTATCTCTTTACGGATGTCACGATAGCGCGCAAAGCGACCGAACTCCTCTGGCGACAGCACCTCCCGATAGTCCACCTTATTGCCGCGTGTAGGCATCGACTCCTGAGTACCATTCTCCTGATAAGAAACAAACAGTGACCAGTAGCCCCCTCCGTCAGAAGAAAACTGTCGGTCGATGGTCATCACACGATGACATCGAAGAAACTTGTTGACTTCTTCTTCCATCTGGTCTGAACCATGAATAGGCAGTGTAAAAATCTTTATCTGCATATTTCAAAATAATTTGACCGCCTTCGGCGGTATTGTTGCCCTGTCGCTCACCGGCTCTGCTTGTGGCTGCCTCCGGCAAGCCACCGCTGAGCCAGTGGGCGACAGGGCATTGCAGTCTGCTCTTTCACTTTCTTTGTGGAAGAACTACAGGGCCAGGCGGAAGCCGAGGTAGCTGTTGCGGTCCGTCGGCGCGATGTAATTGCGATTGGCCGTACGGCAGTCCGAGGCCGTGCTGAGCCAACTGCCGCCGCGATACACGCGGTAAGAGCCACTGCTAGCACCTGTAGGGTCTGTCTGGGCACTGCTGCTGTACGAGCCATACCAGTCATAGCACCACTCCCAAACATTGCCGCTCATATCGTAGAGACCCAGTTCATTGGGGGACTTCGTCTTAACCTGATGAGTGCCATAGTTGGCATTTGAACTGCCCAAATCATAGGAATTCACCGTATACCAGGCAACATCGTCAATGGTATTGCTGCCTGAATAGGTATACCCTTTCGACTTCATGCCGCCCCTGGCTGCGAATTCCCATTCGGCCTCCGTGGGAAAGCGGAACTGCTGGCCAGTCATCTGGTTGAGTTTCGTCACGAACTGCTGGCAGTCCTCGTAACTAACGTAATAGGCGGGATAGTTGTCACCCAAACCGTAGGTACTGCTCCATGTGCTACCACCAGATGTCGGGTTTTGTCCCATCACGGCATACCACAAAGCCTGAGTCACCTCAGTCTCACCCATGTAATAACTCTTTGTTAAAGTGACAGAATGAACAGGTTTCTCATCACTGTCACCTGAGGTGGAACCCATCTGGAAGGTACCAGGCTTTACCTTGATCATCTTGAAAGTCACAGTCTTGCCATTGCCTAACACAGTGAAGTCTTGTTGAGTACCATCCACCAACTGCCACCCGTTACGCGAAGTCATGGTTGGAATGTCTAAGAATCCGCTCTTACCTGTGGCCAACACGCTGTCATCAAAAGTCTTGCGGAATGCGTAATCCTCATCGCCGCTATCTACGGTAATCTGCCGTAGATAGGGTTTGGCAAAACTAGCATAGACATAAGGCGTGTAGCCATCGTTACCCACTGTAAGCGTCATATCAGTAGCCTGCGTGGATAGTGTGTTGTCTATGATGCTATAAGCAGTATACCAACTCAGGCCAGAGAACGACACCTGCTGTCCTGCCGTACCCCGAAAGCGCAAACGGCCAGTGAGCGGTTTGAGATGAGCAGAAAGTTTCACCACGCCATCCTCATAGAGGTAAGATGCCTGATTGTCAGAAAAGACTGCCGACTGGGCTGAAAGCGTGACACTGGTCAATGAGGTAGTCTGCGGATTGTCAAAATAATAGACCTCGCACTTGGCCGTCTGTCCGCGGGTAATAGTGCCATAGTACTGAACCTCCCACTGCCCCGTTGACTGACTATAGGTGGCAGCACCATCTACACGGCCAGAAGTTGTGGTATACTGGATGTAGAGGCGTGCCCCATCTGCCCAGTCAGAGGCAACGGCGCGCGTCTGCCCCTCAAAGCGGTCGATACCGCCGTTGAACTCGAGGATAGCGGTGTGAAGCGTTTGTCCGTCATCAGCAGGTTCGGTTATCAGTTCTTCGATGTCATTTGTGCAACCGCCGAGCATCAACGTGCAGGCAGCGAGCATAGAAAATAAGAAATGTCTCATATCTTGATTCTTTTATCCCAAATCGGTCGTTAGGCCCAATTAGTTCGGGTGATGTCAAAGTTTTCAGTTGTTCTCCAGAGTCCAAGGAATGCCTGCCGCTGATTTATGGTTCTCACAAGACGTAAAATATTTTTATCTCCTTTCTTTTCGA
>JAFUUL010000106.1 GCA_017483805.1 Prevotella sp. | reverse complement strand
GTACCTTTGTCGCTGAGCATAGGGTTATTGTACTTTGTGATTAGCACTTCAAAGTTACAAAATTTCCGCGACATACGGAAATCCCTGTGCTCTTTTTTGCAACCTTATCTCAACTATTTTTTTAACATGCGAAACTTGAATTAGTTTTTATAATAAACGATGAAATTCGGTCTTTAGTGTGTCGCCTTGAGATATTGCAAATCTCCGTACCAGTAACTGGCGGTACAACCACCGTCGATGAGCAGGTCGGCACCGCTGATGAAGCGACCACGCGAGGACATCAGGAACTCGGCCAAGTCGCCCACCTCGTCAGGTGTTCCGGCACGACGGGCAGGCATGCCTTCAATCATCTTCAGATAGCCGTCCTTGCGCGGGCCATGCAGTTCGTCGTTGGCCAGCGGGGTGATGATGATACCCGGTGAGATGCTGTTGATGGTTGCTCCGCGACGCCCCCAGCGGGTAGCCTCGTACATCACTCTCAAAACATTGCAGCGCTTCGAGTACTGATAGGCCTTCAGCGTGTCGTCGA
This sequence comes from Prevotella sp., assembly GCA_017483805.1. Classification (GTDB taxonomy): domain Bacteria; phylum Bacteroidota; class Bacteroidia; order Bacteroidales; family Bacteroidaceae; genus Prevotella. The sequence goes on along the minus strand of JAFUUL010000106.1, from coordinate 6,139 downwards.
TGGCCTTGATGAACGGAATCTCCAGCAACTCGTCGCACGGCATCATGGCCAGCGCATCGTTCTCCTCCTGCGGCAGTGCGGGCAGACGATGACCGCTCTGCGAAGAGATAATCACGCCGCTACCACCCTCGGCAATCACCTTCCCAAACTCTTCTAAGAGTACACTTGTACCATAGAGGTCAACACGCAGAATCTCTGCCACGGGAGCCTGCGAGGGTGAAACGCCAGCAGCATTCACCACATTCGTTACCTCGCCCTTGCCAGAAGCAAAGGCCACAAGTTTCAGGATGTCCTCCTTGCTTCCAAGGTCGCACTTGATGGTTGAACACTCAAACCCCGCATCCTCCAGCGTCTTGGCAGCCCGTTTAGCGTTCTCCAAACTATAATCAGCCAACACCACATGCTTACCTGCCGACACGCGGCGAATGATGGCCTGTCCGATGCTGCCTGCACCAATCAATACTGCTATTTGTTTAGCCATAAATTTGACTTCGTCGAACATACTCACACTCGGCATAGTTCATGCGAGCATGACTCTGCTCTCGTTTAACCGTATGTTTCAATGAGATACTTTACGAATTGTGGGTCGCCGAAGTTGATGGTGCCCGTGTCGTGCTGGTTCATGGTGGCAATCTGCGCCATCTCGTCAGTGGTCAGCGTGAAGTCGAATACGTCGAGGTTCTGCGCCATGCGCTCCTTGTGGCTCGACTTGGGGATGGCTACGATGCCACGTTGGGTGAGCCAGCGGAGGGCCACCTGTGCGGCACTCTTGCCATATTTGCTACCGATGCCTGCGAGCACGTCGCTCTTCACGATGCCGTCGACACCCTGTCCGCCGAGCGGGCCCCAGGCCATCATCTTCGTGTCGGTCTCTGCCAGAATAGGCTCGATGCCCGTCTGCTGAATCATCACGTTGCACTGCAACTGGTTCACCATCGGCTTCACATCGACATAGTGTGCAAAGTCGAAGAAGCGGGCGGCCTGGAAGTTTGACACGCCGATGGCGCGTACCTTGCCGTCACGATAAGCCTTCTCCATAGCGCGCCACGTGCCGAATACGTCACCGTAGGCCTGATGGATGAGCAGCAGGTCGATGTAGTCGGTCTGCAACTTGCGCAGGCTCTCGTCGATGCTCTTGGCGGCTTTTTCTTCACCAGCATTAGACACCCACACCTTGGTCACGATGAACAGGTCTTCACGTCGTATGCCGCTCTTGCGCCAGGCATTGCCCACGCCCTCCTCGTTCTGATAGGCCTGCGCCGTGTCTATCAGCCGATAGCCTACGTTCAGCGCATCCGTCACACATCGCTCACACTCATCGGGGCTTACCAGAAACACGCCGTAGCCCAACAGCGGCATCTCAACGCCGTTTGATAATTTAATGTACTCCATAATCTTCAATCTTCAATTTTCAATCTTCAATATTCTTCAGCCACTTCTCCACTTTCGCCTTACCGCTGCGCACTTCGTGGCCATAGATGCTGAAGCCCTTGGTAACATTGGCACCGGGGAAGGCCTCCTCTACGTCCTCCACGCAGTTGGCGAGGCCACTGCCCTCATGGGTGGTAAAGGGGATGATGGTCTTACCCTTCAGGTCGTTGGCATGCTTCTTGAAGAAGGTGAACATCACCTGCGGGTAGGTGCCCCACCATACAGGGCCGCCGATGAATACCGTGTCGTACTTGCTGAGGTCTACATCGCCCTCGTACTCGGGCAGTTCGCCGTTTCGGGCCTCTTCCTGCGCCAACTTGATGAGCGGGTTGTATGCCATGCCGTCGTACTTGTGCGTCACAATCTCAAACTGCTCCGCACCCGTCAGTTCAGTGATGTAGTCGGCCACGATCTTCGTGTTGCCCACCTCGATGTTGCCTACTGCGTAGTTGTCTCCTGCATGCGAGAAGAACACTACCAAACTTTTTCCTTCTTTTGCCATAACTGTTGTCTCGTTAGATGTGGTTTGTTCCGTTCCTTGTTTTGCATTGCCGCTGCATGCTGTCGATACGAGCAGTGCCACTGCGGCTGTGATGATACTTTTGATATTCATAGTTCGTTTTGTTTTGTTTCGATGGTGCAAAGGTACAAAGATTTTTTTATTCTGTTATTTCACAAAAAACATCACAATTTTCACTTTTTGCCCAAATCGCTTGCTTATTATAAAAATAATGTGTATTTTCGCAGCCATGAAGACAGATTTCACTTATTCCACCGACTTTTACGGGATGAATGCGCCCGAGTTAAGTCACACTTGCATGCACGTGCTGTGCACGGCGGGCGAGGGCAGTTTTGTGTTCAACGAGCACTGCTATCACATCGTGAAGAACGACCTTGTGGTGATACCATACCCTGACCGTGTGCGAAACCTTGCCGCCCACAGCGACTTGCAAGTGGAGTGGTTCGCAGCCGACTATAAGTTCCTGCAGAATCAGTTGCCGTCAAACAACTACAGCATCGGGGGCAGCATTTCGCTGAACCACGACCCCGTCATCCGGCTCACCGACGAGCAGACCAGCCACCTGCTGGCTGACTTCCACCGCCTGCGCGACCGTATGGGTGACCGCCACCTGCAGTTCTACCGCGAGTTGATGGGCAGTCTCTGTCTGACGATGATGTACGACATCTTTGAGGCCCACGCCCGGCGCGACGCCTCCGATACTCATACCGACCGCACGGCTTACATCGTCAAGCAGTTCATCGCCCTGCTTGCTACCGGCATCAGCCGCACCGAGCGCGACGTAAGTTACTATGCCGAGCGGCTCAGCGTATCGCCCAAATACCTCTCGGCCACCATCAAGCGCATGACGGGCCACAGCGTCACCTCCTACATCGACCGCCATACCATCCCCATACTAAAAGACTATCTGGATGACGAACGCCTGTCGCTCACCCAGATAGCCGACCGTATGAATTTCACGTCGCTCTCCTATTTCAGCCGCTACTGCACCAAGCACCTCGGTCAGTCGCCCAGCGAGTACCGGCAGAGCCTGCAGCCTAAGTAAGCGATGCTTCTCTCACACCCTGCAATATGTCTTGATGAATGATGCCGTTGGTGGCCACGATGCTGTTGCCTTCGGTGAAGTCGGTGGAACCGTCGAAGTCGGTGCAGTGGCCGCCGGCCTCGCTGACGATGAGGGCACCGGCCATATAGTCCCACTGGCCGATGTACTGCTCGGCATAGGCATCCAGACGACCTGCAGCAACGTAGCATAGGGCGATGGCAGCGGAGCCGAGCATGCGGATGCTGGCCACCCGGCCATAGTACTGGCGGATGAGGCTTTGGGCCACGGGGCTATAGGCATCGCTGTCGTAGGGCAGTTGGAAGCAGACCAAGGCATCGGACAGAGGCGACGCATTGACCCGCATGGGTTGGCCGTTGAGATGACTGCCCCCGCCGAGCCAGGCATAGAAACACTCGTCGGCGCAAATCTCGTAGACCACCCCCAGCATGATCTGGCTGCCCCGTTTCAGGCCGATGCTGACGGCATAGGGCGGGAAGTGGTGGATGAAATTGGTGGTGCCGTCGAGCGGGTCTATCACCCAGCAATACTGTTCGTCGGTATGGGTGGCCGACCCTTCCTCGGTGATGAAGCCGGCCTCGGGCAGCAGGTCGCGCAGGGCGCTGACGATAAGTTGCTCCGACTGCTTGTCGACATACGACACGTAGTCGTGGGCGTGCTTTCGCTCGATGCTCTCGGCATGGAACTGCTGTCGCTCCTGCCGAATGAAAGACCCTGCCCGCTTTGCGACATCGCAAACCGACAGGGTCAGTGTTTCCAGATCAATAGTGCTCACGGCTTACTCTCCATCATAACGGAACACGCCGCCCAGGTCGGGGTTCTCACCAAAATACTCGTCGTTGCCGTAGTTGCGTATGACGGGCTGATTGTAGTCCTTTCGCATGGGGCCTTCACGGAGCAGGAAGTCGTTGAAGTTGACCGTGGGGATGACAAGGCCGAAGAGGCCGATGCCACAGCGCTTGCCCTCCACATGGAAACTATTGTAGATGTGCATGGTGGAGAAGAGCGTGTGGTCGAAGTAGACCAGACGGTTGTGCTTGTCGAACGATTCCAGCATCTGCTTCTGCTCCGGCGTGTCTACGGAGTCGGCCGAAGTGAAGATGAAGCCTGTGTTCTGCACGGCATCGTCGATGCCGTCGGTGTTGAGGCTGTCGTTCTCCTGAATCCACTGGCGGATGTTGTCGTTCATCTCCTCACGCATGGTCTGCTCTGAGGGATTGGTGATCCAGGCAATGATGGCCAGTACGCCCAAGATGCCGCCAATGATGATAAGGCGTCCCAGGCAACTGTGCCGGAACTCTCCGAATAGTGATTCTTGTTTGCGGAATTCGCCGCGATTGTTCTGATACATAGGTCAAAAATGTTATTATGATTTTCTGTTGATCAAGTTCATGAATTCCTGGCGGGTCTTGGCTTGATTGAAGGCACCGCTGAACTCGCTGGTGGTGGTGATGCTGTTCTGCTTCTCCACGCCCCGCATCTGCATGCACATGTGCTTGGCCTCGACGACCACCATCACGCCCAACGGGTGGAGGGTCTCCTCGATGCACTGGCGGATCTGCAGCGTCATGCGCTCCTGCACCTGCAACCGATGGCTGAAGATGTCGACCACGCGGGCTATCTTGCTGAGGCCGGTGATGTAGCCGTTGGGGATATAGGCCACGTGCACCTTGCCGTAGAAAGGCAGCATGTGGTGTTCGCAGAGTGAGAAGAAGTCGATGTCCTTGACGATGACCATCTGCGAGTAGTCCTCCTTGAAGAGGGCATCGGTGAGCACCTTGTGGGCATCCATCTCGTAGCCGCGAGTGAGCACCTGCATGGCTTTGGCCACGCGCAGCGGTGTCTTCTGCAGTCCCTCTCTCTGCGGGTCTTCGCCGAGCAGCCGGATGATGTCCTTATAGTGTACGGCCAGTTGTTGTTCCTGGCCTTCCTTGTGTTCTTGTTCTTGGGTCATTATTGTGTGGCAATGATTTTTCCTCTGACGATGGTGGCTGAGGTGTAGCCCAGTTGACGTATCTCCATCATCTTGGCGTGTGCTTCCTCGTAGGTACGATAGTTGCCTATGCGGCAAATCCATCGGGGGGAATAGAAATGTACGTAGACGGCATCGTTGGGGAACAATTGTTCCAGCGAGTGGCCTGTCTGTTCTGCCTTCTGTTTGTCTTTTCGGGTGTTGCCCCCGGCAAACACCTGCACCCTGTAGCCTGTAGTTTTGAAGGGCTTGCCTGTGCTGACGACTACTGTCGTGTCGGGTGTCTGTGTGGGCTGCTTGGTCTCAGCGGTGTCGGTCTTCTGGCCGGTGTTGCCGCTGGGCTTGTCGTCTTTCTTGGGAGTGGGAGCAAGACGTGGTGCAGGGGCCTGTTTCACTGGCTGCGGCCCGTTGACCAGTTCGTCGATGGCAGCATCCTGGTGAATAGTGACCGTGCCCTCTCCCTGCTTGGTCTGCTGCACCTTCTGCGTGAAGGTGGTCTGTGCGGATAAGGGTAAAAAAGTAAAGAGGCAAAAAGGTAAAACCATGCATACCCTTTTCACAAGATGCTGATAATGTCTTGATTCCATACGCTTGATTGTTTGTTTACTTCTTACCTTCTTACTTTTTTACCTTACTTGTCCTGTTACCTTATTTATTTAAAGGCGTCGATGATGCCTTTGAAGTCGGCACACTTCAGAGAAGCACCGCCGATGAGGCCGCCGTCGATGTCGGGCTTGGCGAACAGTTCGGGGGCGTTACTGGCCTTGCATGAACCGCCATAGAGGATGGTGGTGTCGTCGGCTACAGCCTGACCATATTTCTCAGCGATGATGCTGCGGATGTAGGCGTGGATCTCCTCGGCCTGCTCAGCGGTAGCAGTCTTGCCGGTACCGATGGCCCAGATGGGCTCGTAGGCGATGACGATCTTGCGGAAGTCCTCCTCGCTGAGGTTGAACACCGAGCCCTCGAGTTCGGCCTTCACCACTTCGTTCTGCTTGCCAGCCTCGCGCTCTGCCAGGCTCTCGCCGATGCAGAAGATCACCTTCAGGCCGTTCTTCTGTGCCAGCAGCACCTTCTCCTTCAGAATCTCGGGAGTCTCCTTGTAGTATTCGCGACGCTCGCTGTGGCCCAGAATGACATACTGAGCACCTGT
>JAFUUL010000074.1 GCA_017483805.1 Prevotella sp. | reverse complement strand
TCACTCATCACTTATCACTCATCACTCACCACTCCCCACCTGGGGCCTCCTCTTCGACCAGGAAGACCGCGAGCGCATCATCCAGGACGGAGACCTGGTGCTCACCTGCCGTCACTACTTCACCTTGCCCTGGGATCCGCGTGCCACCGATGGCACCACGTGGCCTGAGGGCGGAGCCATCGTCGTGCGCCTCGACCGCCACGAATACCTCATTGCCGGCTCTGGCGTCGTGGTGAGTTTCGCCACCAGCAGCGAGAAGGAGCAGGAGCAGCAGAAGACGCTGGGCGAGGACGGCTTTGCCGAGCAGGGCACAGGCCAGCACTCCGCGGCAGCCGCCCGCTTCCGTGGCAGCCGCATCGGCATCGGCTCCGTCGACGAGGTGAGCATCGATGCCGACGGCATCCACCGCCTGCGCCGTCATAATGGCGACCAGGACCATCAGGGCCGCCACGCCCGCATCGCCGTAGGCGACTGGAAGATACTCCACGTCAGCCTCTACGAGTACGAATAAGACGGCGGCCGACTAAGAATCTACACCATTCCTGAACTTCGTCGGTGGTACGCCAAAGACTTGCTTGAAAGCCCTGCTGAAGTAATATTGGTCTTCGAAGCCCACCTTGTAGGCAATCTCTGCAACCGCCAACTGTTCTGTCATCCCCTGACGCTGGTCGTGGAATGTGACATTGCCCGTGCCACGCAGAAGGGCAAGAACCTGGCTATCGTCAGGAAGGGCGACAAATGCCTGATTGACATTGATCCCCACGGAGGGAAAATAAAAATGGAAAAGGCACGTTAAATATAAAAATACAAACAGACAAGATGAAGAAATGGTTTTTATCATGCCTGCTGCTGGCCGGAATAGGCAGTGCCCAGGCTCAGGACACAGTGAACATCAGCGGCGACGACTGGCTGTTCTACTATGCAAAGGACATTCAGACGGCCGACTCGGTGGCAGCAGCCGGCTTCGGACGGACTGACTTCGACACCAGCGGCTTCGACCAGACGCACGTGCCCTCCAACTGGGCCGTGCTGGGCTATGAGGAGCCCGTCTATCGCGGCTTCAAGGACGATCAGGCCAGCGAGGGCTTCTACGTGTGCCGCTTCAAGACGCCACGCTCGTTCCGCGGCAAGCGCATCCTGCTGCATTTCGGCGGTGTGTGGAACTCGGCCGAGGTGTGGCTCAACGGCACCCGCCTGGGCCGCCACGACAGCGGCTACACCTCGTTCTCATTCAATGTCAGCGACTGCGCCAAGGGTGACACCATCAACACGCTGGCCGTGAGGGTGCGACAGGTCTATCCCGGCTACAAGACCGACACCTACGACGACTGGACGCTGGGCGGCATCTACCGCGACGTGACGCTGGAAGCCATGCCCCGCAAGCAGTGGATAGACAACGTGCGTGTGCTGACGACTTTCAATCAGGACTACAGCGAGGCCGACGTCACCGTGCGCACCATTGTGGCCAACACGACGAAGAACACCCTGCCGGGCAACTACCAGAGTCCGGGCAAGGACTATCTGCTGCGCATCAGCCTCACAGACCCGCAGGGGCAGGTGGCTGCCCATCGAGACGTCATCGTCAAGGGCCACGTATCCACGAGCCGCGACACCAAGACCGTGCTCCACCTGAAGAACCCGCAGAAGTGGACGGCAGAGACGCCCCATCTGTATCAACTGCGCATCGAACTCATGGGCAGCGACGGCAAACCGGCACAGACGCATACGGAGAAGATTGGCGTGCGCGAGATATCGACAGCCGACGGCGTGCTGCGCGTCAACGGCCAGCCCGTGAAACTGCGTGGCGTGAACCGTCACGACGAGCATCCTGACGTGGGCCGTGCCGTAGGGCCTAAGCACTGGCTGGAGGACCTGCAGAAGATGAAGCAGGCCAACGTGAACTACATCCGCGCCTGCCACTACCAGCATGCCAAGGGCTTCATTGAGATGTGCGACTCCATCGGCATGTATGTCGGTGCCGAGGTCTCGCTGGGCGGTGCCTCGCAGATGATGTACGACCCCTCGTTTCTGGCCCATGTCATGCTGCGTGCCCAGGAGACGGTGGAGCGCGACCTGAACAACCCATCCATCATCTACTGGTCGGTGGGCAACGAAGACCCCTTCACCTACATGCACCTGCGGGCCATACGCACCGTGAAGGGCATCGACCCTACGCGCCCCGTGCTCATGCCCTGGAACGCCAGCGAACTGTTGCCTGAGGAGGTGGACATTCTGGCACCCCACTACTGGACGAGTTACGAGTACGACTCGCTGGCTGCACAGTCGAAGCGCCCCATCATCACCACCGAATACGTCCACGCCTACGGCGAGCAGCGCTTCGGCGGGCTGGAGGACTGCTTCAAGGCCCTGCACAAGCATCCGGCAGGTGCCGGCGGTGCCGTGTGGATGTGGGCCGACCAAGGCCTGCGCACCCCCACTAAGAAGGATCCGGCCGTCTATGGCAGCATAGTGAAGGATGACGACTATCTGAGGGTGAGCGCTGCCGGATGGGACGGCATCACCGACTCCTATCGCCGCCCCACGCGTGACTACTGGGAGGTGAAGGCCGTCTATGCCCCCGTCTATCCAGATGTGGAGTCTGTGGCTGTGCCCAAGGGGGCTCAGACGGTCAGGATCCCCATCCGCAACGACTACGACTTCCTCACGACCGACGATGTGAAGATAGCCTACCGTGTGTTTGTCGATGCGCGCGAGGTGGCCAGCGGCGAGACAGCCGTCAATGCCAAGCCTCACACGACGGCCGACATACTGCTCGACGTGAAGGGCATCGGAACGCCTGAGGCCAGCGAGACCTGCTATGTCCAGTTGGTCTTCCTGCGCGGAGGGGAGGAACTGAGCCGCCGGTCGGTGGAACTGAAGCCTGCCCAGACGAAGGCCAGCAACGCCAGCCAGCAGCCGCTGACCATAGCCGAGGAAGGCCCGCTGGTGACAGTCGCCGCAGGGCACTCGGCCTTCATCTTCAGCCGCGAGACGGGCCTGCTGGCATCGCTGACACGCGACGGACGGAAAGCCATCGACGCCCTGCGCCCCACCATCTGGCACCGGCTGAACGACGGCGACCAGATCATCAAGGAGCGCAACTTCGAGAAAGGCGTCGACCCTGAACTGGCCGTCCCCTCCGTGCAGTCGATGAGCGTGCAGCGGGAGGGCAGCACGGTGGTCGTTCGCTCTACGGTGGCTTACACCATCGATGCCCAAAACCACTTCACGGCCGACTTCGTCAGCACCGTCAGCGAGACGGGCGTGCTGACCGTAGACTACACCATCAGGCCACAGGTGCAGATGACCTATCTGCCGGTGGTGGGCATGGCGGTAAAGATGACTTCGGCCGACGACCTGCGCCAGTGGCTGGGCCTGGGCCCCGACGAGGCCTATCCCAACAAGCACGCCGCCTGCATTCTGGGGGTGTGGGATGCCCGCCAGTTGACTGGCACACGCGATGCCCGCTGGCTCGACATCGTCAGCACGGCAGGTGTCAAGACGCGCATCGCCGGACAGGGCTACATCGACCGCGACAAGACCACTTCGAAGGAGGTGCGCTATGTCAGCCAGGTGCTCGGACGGGCCGAGAAGGGCCGACTGAACGACCGCAACTACCGCGTGCTGCCCAACGAGACCTATCAGGGGCGCATCGTGATTTCAGAGTAGTCAGACCCCCGCCTGTCGGGCCTTCTGGCATCGATTTGATACATAAAGAAAAGGAAGTGATACACGGCAATTTCCGTGAGTCACTTCCTTTTCGTACCTTTGCACCCTGAAAACGATTAGTCATACCATTATGAAAAGAATACTCATCACCTCAGCCCTCCTGCTCAGCCTCGCCGCACTCACGGCACAGGCACAGCCTGCGGGCGGCTTCGGCGGCTTCCAGATGCCCCAAGTCAACCTCGAGACCTCACAACAATGGAAAGACGTCAACTACGCCGGCGACGATCAGGCCTACCACACCTGCGACATCTACCTGCCGCGCGAGCAGAAAGACCGCTACCCCGTGGTCATCCACATCTACGGCAGCGCCTGGTTCAGCAATAGCGGCAAGGGCGCAGCCGACCTGGGCACCATCGTGCAGAGCCTGCTGCGCGCCGGCTATGCCGTGGTCTGCCCCAACCACCGCTCGTCGGCCGATGCCCGGTGGCCCGCCCAGATCCACGACATACGCGCCGTGGTGCGCTTCGTGCGCGGCGAGGCCGACCGGTACCACTTCGACCCCTCCTTCGTAGCCACCAGCGGCTTCTCCAGCGGCGGCCACCTGGCCTCCATCACCGCCACCACCAGCGGCACCCGCGAGGCCACCGTCGGCACCGTCACCATCGACCTGGAGGGCTCGATCGGCCACCACCTCGACGAGAGCAGCGCCGTGCAGGCCGCCTGCGACTGGTCGGGCCCCGTCGACCTGACCGCCATGGACTGCGGCGACCACATGACGATGGGGGCCGACAGCCCTGAGGACGTGCTGCTCGGCTCGAAGATAGACCGCGAGCCCGACAAGTACCTCAGCCTCAGTGCCACCCAGTACGTCGACGCCCAGGATCCGCCCGTCATCATCTTCCACGGCGAACGTGACAACGTGGTGCCCGTCTGCCAGGGCCGCCGCTTCCTCCAGGTGCTACAGGCAGCAGGCGTGCGCACCGAGGCCACCTTCGTGCCTGAGGGCGGCCACGGCATGGGCATGTACAGCGAGGACAACCTGCAGCGCATGGTGCGCTTCCTCGATGCCGCCAGGCCCTGAAGCCGTAGCACACAGGTGCACAGAGAAAAAAAAGCGTGCACAGAGGACTCTTTCATCCCCTGTGCACCTTTTCTTAGTACTTCAGTCTTCGCTCGGCTCTGCCGAGAATCTTCAATCTTCAATCTTCAATTGACGCACGAGGTAGCCCCCAGTGCGGTGAGCACCGCCGTCAGGATGCTGATGGCCGTCTGCACCACGAATTTCCAGATTTCTCGCTTGTTCATAGTCGTTAAAGGTTTTTAGGTTTAAGGTTTTGCAACGGACTGCTAAGATTAAGGTTCAGTGGGCGTGGTGACCTGCACGTTCATCGCGTTGTCGTGGGTCTCCTCGAAGACGACGTCCTTCACCAGCGTCTTGGCGTTGACGTACTTCTGCACGATCTTGCCCTGCTT
>JAFUUL010000073.1 GCA_017483805.1 Prevotella sp. | reverse complement strand
CCTTGTAGATTTCGGGCGTGTCCTCCTTGCTGACCTTCATGCCGAAGGCCTCTTCAAACTCGGTCAGGATGGTCTCCAGACCATACACGGCGTCGCGGGTGGCCTGGGCGGCGCGCTCGGGATCGTTGCGCATCTCCTTGCCCCAGTAGTAGCGGGCCACGTCGTTCATAAACGCCACCGACGTGCTGTCGGGCGGCCCGGGCAGGAACACCATCATGTCGGGCATCTCGCTCTGGGTGAAATACGCGTTTACAACCTGCTCATCCTCCTGAGCGTTTACACTCACGGCAGTCATCATGGCGACTGCGGCCATCATTAAAATCTTTTTCATTTGCTTGATATGCTGTTTTGCTTGGATATTCGTTCTATAGAAAAGCGTGCGGGGCGTTTGTTTCAGACGGCAACCGCCGCACGTCGGAGGCTTATGAAAGAGGTCGCCGTCAATGGGTTTGGCCTACTCCGGCGTGACGGGCGTGGGCTGGGGGGCGGGCTCCGATTGCTTACTTTTTGCTCCGTCGGGCCGCCCGACAGCGTGCCGAAGCGGTTTTTCTCCGTCGCGAGACCTTCGCGAGACCCTCAGAGCCGTCCGCCACGCTCGCGAAGGCTTTGCGAGCGCTGCGGGCGGAGGGCGCGAGTCGTTTTGGTGAGTCTTTTCCGTCATACGCTTGCTAATAGTCGATGGCGAGGTCGCCGATGTTCAGCCGCGAGTTCCCTTGGTTGGCGCTGACCTCAAAGCGGAAGTACTGCCAACGCTGGCCAGTCACGTCGAGGTCGTAGCGAGCGGTCTTGCCGCTCTGATTGGGCAGGCTGGTGTCGTCGGTGACGGTCGCGATGGTGGTCTAGGCGTCAGTCGGATTCAGTTTGGCCATCAGTTTCCAGGTCTTCGGGCGTTCCGTGGGGTACGTACTGGTGTAGGCACCGGTGGTCAGGGTGTAGGCCGTCGGAGTGATGATGCGGCTGCCCTTGAACTCCACGTACCAGATGCCGTCTTTCTTCGCACTCGTCCTCCAGATGGTCGATGGGTTCCCGTCGAAGATGTTCCCGTAGCCATCCCCCGTGCCGTCGGTGGCGGTGAACGTGCATGGCTCCTTGACGGTGAAGCCGTCGCGGGTCTTCACGTTCACGTCGTCGCAACGCCAGTGGATGGTGAACCTGCTGATGCCCCACGACTTGCCGTAACTCAGCAGGATGTCGATGTTCTGGCTGAACAACTGCTTCGAGTAGTTGATGACGTAGGTGATGGTGTTCAGGCTCGTCGCGGTCTTGTCGGCCACGGAGAACTCGTGCTGGAAGACGCTGCTGAACGCTCTCTCGATGCTGTTCTCCAGTTCGCCCTGCGCTCCGGCGACGGGCACGCCTTCCCACTCGTCGATGGTGACGAACATGCGCCAATTCTGCATGGCGCGGTTGGGCTCTATCAACTGATGCGAGTAGGTCTCGGTAGGTGTCGTGGTGTATTCGTGCTTGTGGGGACGGTTGCCTGCGCTGCCCGAATTCTTAGCGTACAAAAGGGCTGCGGTCTGCGGGGCCGACGTGACATCGACGGTGTACTGGCCCGACGGATTGCTGACCGACCAGCAGATTTCGTCGGCCACGTCGCAGTCGTTCACCAGAATGTCGGCAGGCCACTGGTGGCAATTATATCTGTTAGACGTATTAAAATAGTACTTCGGCAGCGTTCCGTTGTACGTCCACGTCACCTTGTTGCCCGACGTGTTCTTCTTCACACCGAAGTCCTTGTGGGTCTGCGACATGCTCATGGAGAACGATGTGCCTTCGGTGGTGCCCTCCGAGTGGTTGCCGCCAATGTTGATAGACCCCATGCCCCCGGCGGGACTGCCTCCACCGCTGAACCCAACCGAATAACCATTGGTTACGGTGTGGGAAGTGGATGAGCCGATGCTGACGCTGGTGGACTGCGAGTTGTTGTCGGTGTTCGGTACGCTGGCCTCAAGGAAGATGCTGCCGTCGCCTGTCAGGTTCATCGAGGTCTCATACTGCGACAGGAACGAGCCAAACCAATTGGTGTATTCACCGAAGTTTTTGGCATCATACCAATAAGTTTCATCTGTCGTAGGCCAGTAAAGCCCGTCCATCTTGAGGGTGACGTTCTGCTTCAGGTAGTAGTAGTCCTTGTTCGACTCCATGTTGTGGATGCCCCACGAGCGGAGGATGGTCGTCACGCGGTTGGGACTTTGGTAGGTACGATTATCATTTACCCTGTAGTCGATGGCTCCGCAGTGCGTGAACGTCTCGCTGGCGTCCATCAACTCGTTGACGGCGGTGCTGCCGCTGGCGCGGGTGGCGGTGCGGCGGGCGGCGGCTGTGGGCTGCTGCTCCACGGTGTTCAGCCAGTCGGCGGCGGCGGCGGCCAGCAGTCCGCTGGTGTAGGGCGTGCGCTCGGTGCGGGTGGTCACGGCCTGGGGCGCGGTCTCGTTGCCCTCAGCGTCGGCGGTGTGCACGTAGGCGGTCGCCACGTCGGGCAGGGCGTCCTGCATGAAGTAGTCCGTGGGGCCGAGGATGATGATTTCGGCACACGGGGCCTGCGGGTCGTCGCCCCCAGCGCGGGTGGCAGCGGCGTGCTGCAGGTTGGCGGCGCGGGCCTTCAGCCGCTCGGCGGCGTCGCTGTGGCTGGCGGCGCGGGCGGCTGCGGGTGCGTCGAGGTCGAACATCTGCTCGTAGGCCTCGACCTCAAGCCCTGCCACGGCGGTCAGCAGCGTCAGTCCGAAGAAGGCGGCCTGCTCCTGCGTGGGCTGCACGAGGGCGATGTAGCCGCCGCCCAAGTAGACGCGGGCCACGTCGGCCATGTCGTAGGCGGTGGTCGTAGGGTTGGCCATCGAGAAGTCCGCGCCGGACAGCACCACGAGGCGGGTGTCGAGGTCGATGGCGGCGGAGGTCTCGGGCAGTCGCTTCACCAGCGCGGCGCCCGTCGAGCCTTCGTCGAAGTTGGCCATGACGGCGGCGTGCAGGTCGGCGCTGACGCGAGTGGTCATTGGTCGGTGGTGGGCAGCGTCTCGTCGGGCGCCTCCACGGTCTCCGTCCCGTCGTTCACGGCGGGGTTTGTCGTCGTTGTCTTTACATGATACCACGCCCAGCAGCATCGGCAGGGCCAAGAGCATCGTCAAAATTCTGAATGTTGCTTTTCTCATTGCTTGTTCCTTTTATGTCGTTATACATTATTATATATATAGGTATCACAATTGCTTAACGGGGAAGGTGAAATAGGTGTCGGGGAATGGCTCGTCCTTCAGCGTGAAGTGCCACCACTCGGTGTCGAAGGGCTTGAAGCCGTGGGCAAGCATGGCACGGCGCAGAATCATGCGGTTTTTGAATTGCTCTTCTGTTATGCTGCGCTTCGGCTCGGCGGGCGATTTAGAATTGTCGCCCGTGTACTCTCCCGTCTCGGGATTGCCGCAGAAGTCGGGATGCCTCTCGGGGCCGAACCAGTCGAACGTGCCGCCCATGTCGAGTTCCTTTTCCGTCGCCATGTCGAACAGCGTCAGGTCGAGGGTGGAGCCGCGCGTGTGGCCGCTCTTCAGGCAGATATATTCCTG